>CAJLGW010000006.1 GCA_905206345.1 uncultured Sutterella sp.
AGGCCGAAATTATTGATGCAGGGGTATTTAATAAAAATTATTTTGGACAGTAGTGTCGTTAAACGATAAATCAGCAAAAACGTCAATTTGTTGACTCGGAGTTTGGTAGAATGTAGCCATATGGATTCTTTTGGTAGTTGATTTGTGCTAATTTCAATTATAACCAATTGAATCCATTCTCTTTTTATGCCTTTCTAATTTTTAGAAGTTCCCTACATTAAATCCTTTGCCAATGTCTATTGGAAAATCTGGGATTAATGTTTGCGAGGCAAGCGTTCAATGAGACTAGACGTGTCTTGACGGCCTTTACCGTTAGCTTGCAAGTCCCCATAGAACTGGTCAACAAGGGCAACTAACGGAAGGCTCGAGCCGTTTAATTTTGCTTCACACAAGCAAAGCCCCAAGTCTTTGCGCATCCAGTCAATGGCAAAACCAAAGTCAAATTGACGGTCGATCATGGTCGTGCCACGATTGTCCATTTGCCAACTTTGGGCTGCGCCCTTACCAATCACGTCCAATACTAGTTTCATATCGAGTCCCGCATTTTGTCCAAAAGCAATGGCTTCAGACAAGGCTTGTACGACACCGGCAATGCAGATTTGGTTGCACATCTTAGCCAGTTGTCCGGCACCTACATCACCAATGCGTGTCACGGCTTGAGCAAAAGCCATGACGACGTCGCGAGAGCGATCAAAGACCTCTTGATCAGCACCGCACATCACGGTAAGAACGCCGTTGACGGCACCGGCTTCGCCACCCGAGACCGGAGCATCCATAAAGTGAAGCCCCAGGGCTTTGGCTTTTTCAGATAATTCTCGGGCAACGTTGGCGCTATCGGTCGTGCAGTCGACTAAAACGGCATCGGCTTTCATACCGGCAAAGATTCCGATTTCACCCAAAACAACGCTTCGGAGGTCATCGTCGTTACCCACGCAGGTAAAGACAAAGTCACAATCTTGGGTAGCTTCTTTGGGCGTCATGGCAACGTGCCCTGCATACGTTTCTTTCCACTTCAAAGCCTTTTCGTGTGTACGGTTATAAACCGTGACGTCGTGACCGGCACGAGCCAAGTGTCCTGCCATCGGAAAACCCATGGTGCCTAAGCCGATGAAGGCCACTTTCTTGGGGGCGCATTGAGCGTATTCTTTCATGACTTTTTCCTGTTAATGATTTGTTTTCATTAGAAAAAAGGCGCTCAAAACACTGAGCGCCTTTTTCAGAGCCAATTAGCGAACACCGCGTTCTTTAATCGTGGCTTCGGCAATGGCAACGCACTTGCGAGCCAAGGTGGCAGTCGGGTCAACAATCGCAACCTTTTTGCCAGCGACTTCAAAATCGTCTTGTTCGTGGAAGATCAAGGGCAATTCCGTGCAGCCCAAAATCAAGACGTTGCAGTCGTGTTCCTTCACCAAGTACTCTGCTGCGCTATAGAGGTCATCGTAGCATTCACCCGTCGTGAACCCGGCCTTAGCGCCCTTGGGACCATAAATAGCAGCCATGACGCGTTCTTGATGTTGGGCATCGGGCACAAACATGGCCATGTTCATCTTGTTGGCCTTCTTGCCGTAGATACCCGTGCGGATCGTGCCACTCGTGGCCATCAAGCCCACACGAGCTTTATCACCGAACTTGGCTTGGATTTCGTCCAACATCGTTTGTTGCATATCGATAAAAGGCATATCCAAGTGACGCAACAAGCGCGGCAAGAATGCGTGAGCCGTGTTGCAAGGAATGATGGCAATATCGCAACCGTCTTTTTGCAAACGCTTAGCGCAGTTATACATGGCCAACGTCGGGTCGGCACCGCCTTCTAACAAGCAAGCCGTGCGGTCATCGATTTGCGGATTTTGTTCAATCACGACCTTAAAGTGTTCTTGGTCGTTCTTAGCAGGCGTGGCCTTCACGATCTTGTCGTAGAGGTCAACGGTTGCGGCCGGTCCCAAACCGCCGATCAAGCCCAACTTAAAGGGTTTCGGTAACTTCGTCGTGGGATAAACCAAAGCGGCGGCAGCAAAAGCGGCAAAGACGTCCATGACGGGGAAGCCCTTTGCAGCCAATTCTTTTTGCAAAAGTGCAAATTGCGTGCAATTGGGAACAATCACTTCGGCGCCAGCGTCAACCATGCGCTTGCAGACGGCTTCAAGCGTTGCCATGGGGGTGACCATGTCGCCCGAGCGGATTTGTTCACGAGCAACGTTTAATGCTGCTTCCTCCTCTTCGGTACTAAAGATCATCTTCATCTTTTGACCGAGTTCGCATTCGCCCGACATGCAGGAGGCGGCATTGGTGGTATCCAATACTCCAATGACCGGAGCCTTTTCTTGCATTTGAGCCATCAAAGCGGTCTTCATGTCAAGAATCGGCGTTTGCATTTCACGTTGAACTTCATGGATGAAACGGCCGCACTTGAAGTCGGGGACGGCCACGATGTCAGCACCCATTTCAGCTAAAAGTTCAGCTTCGTTAAAGATGAAGATCTTGCGATCGCTCATCGCCAATTCAGGATCGGGATCGATCTTAAAAGTGTCTTCGCTCATGATGATGCAAATATCATCATCGCTTTGAGCCAAGAGTTGCGTCTTCACTTCAAGTGCAGCACGCGGATTTAAACCACTGATGATGCCGATGGTCTTTTTGTCAGCCATGAATATATCCCCTAAAAAGAAAAACAGTGTGCACACAAAACCGTCCGTGCATGTTTTACACATTCACCGACCGTTTTTGCTCACATTTACGAATTCAGTCTAATACAATTTCATCTTGAAAGTAATTTATTTTTGGCTCGAAAAGAGACAAACCTTTCAAACAGATTGTTTCTAATCAAATGCCTTGAGATTTGTTCATGTTTAAGACTTTATTGGTGACAGGAGCAGCCGGCTTTATCGGCTCAAACTTTGTCGATGCAGCCCTTGAAAAAGGCTACCGCATTGTGGCTCTTGATAAGCTCAACTACTGCGGGAATTTAGAAAACCTTATCGATGCCCGTCAAAACGAGCGCTTTACGTTTGTCGAAGGCGATGTGACCGATATGGCTAATGTTTTAGCGTTACTTCAAACTTATCAAGTCAATGGCGTCGTTCACTTTGCTGCCCAAACCCATGTGGACCGTTCCATTAAAGATCCGACAGCTTTCATTGAAGACAATGTGGTGGGTTCTCAACATTTACTGCAAGCTTCGCTTCAATATTGGAAGGCGTTGGATAAGGCTTCTCAAAAGGCCTATCGTCATATCCATATTTCCACTGATGAAGTTTTTGGTGAATTAACCGACGATGAGGCACCCTTTACAGAAACGAGTCCCTATCGTCCCAACAGTCCCTATTCGGCCAGTAAAGCGGCAGCCGATATGTTCGTGCGTGCTTACGGGAAAACCTATGGATTGCCCGTGGTGATTGTGCATCCCTCTAATAATTACGGGCCCAGACAGTTTCCCGAAAAGTTAATTCCTTTGATGATTCAAAGAGCGCTTGCCGGTGACACGCTTCCCATTTACGGAACGGGTAAAAACTGTCGAGATTGGATGCACGTGAGCGATCACTGTCGTGCGCTTTTAGCGGTGATTGAAAAAGCCCAAGCCGGAGAAACTTTTAATATCGGCAGTGGCATTGAAACAACGAACATTGAAATTGTTGAAACGCTTTGTGCGATTCTGGATCAAAAGCGACCGAAAGCTGAAGGTCACTATCGCGATCAAATCGAATTTGTTGCCGACCGCCTGGGGCACGATTGGCGGTATGCGATGGATACGAACAAAGCCCATGAGCGTTTAGGCGTTAGCACTTGCGTGAGTCTTCAAGCGGGACTTAAAGCAACGGTTGATTGGTATTTGGATAATACCCAATGGGTAGAACACATTTTGTCCGGTCAATACCGTCAATGGATCGATAGTCAATATGGAGTGAAACGTGAAGATTGAAGAGACAAAACTTCAGGGTGTCAAAATTTTAACACCTGATGTTTGGCGAGATGATCGCGGGTTATTTGTCGAACTTTGTCGTGCGGATCGCTACGAAAAATGGTTGGGCGTGCGCTTTGTGCAAGACAATTTCTCGATTTCTCAATATGGCACCCTTCGCGGTCTTCATTTCCAGTACCGTCATCCGCAAGGAAAACTCGTGACAGTGACTTCGGGCAAAATTTTTGACGTAGTGGTGGATCTTCGAGAAGACTCAGAGACGTTCGGTCAATGGACGGGCGTGATGTTAGATAGTGAGTCGATGCGTCAGCTCTATATCCCCGAAGGTTTTGCGCACGGCTTTGTGACTTTAAGTGATACCGCACACGTCTTATATCGATGCACGGATTACTATCATCCCCAAAGTGAAGCAACGCTTCAGTTCGATGATCCGACCGTGGGCGTGGTGTGGCCGCAGACCGAAAAACGGTTACTGAGCCCCAAGGATCAGGTCGGAGGCTCGTGGCAGGCGTGCTTGGCGCTTTTGTCAAGTGTAAAACACAAAAAATAATCCCATTAACTTCAGGGAAAAATGGCAAAATACCCCCTTTGCCTAAACTGTTTTCGTAAGTAATTAGACATGGTTAGTTTCTTAGATAAATTAAATCCCCAACAACGCCGAGCCGTGGATATGCCGGCTAAAAGCGCTTTGATTTTGGCAGGGGCCGGCTCCGGCAAAACGCGCGTGTTGACCACGCGCATTGCCTACATCATTCAATCCCAAATGGCTTCTCCTTTGGAAATCTTGGCCGTGACCTTTACCAATAAGGCCGCCAAGGAAATGCTCACGCGTATCACGGCATCGATGCCGATTAACACGCGCGGTATGTGGGTGGGAACTTTCCACGGTTTGTGCAATCGTCTTTTGCGCCGTCACTATAAAGAAGTGGGTTTGCCGCAAACGTTCCAGATTTTGGATCAAAGCGACCAACTGTCTGCCATCAAGCGTTTGATGAAGTTGCATGGCATCAATGACGAACTTTACCCGCCCAAGAAGATTCAAAACTACATTTCGGCTGCTAAGGAAGAAGGGCTTCGTGCGCGCGACGTGGCGGCTGAGCACGGAGAGCGAGCCAAATACGCCGAAATTTATAAACTCTACGAAGATCAATGCAATCGTGAAGGCGTTTGTGACTTCGGTGAATTGCTCCTTCGCAGCTACGAATTATTGGCTCGCAACGCCATGATTCGTCAGCACTATCAACAACGTTTCCGCTTTATCTTGGTCGACGAATTCCAAGACACGAACCGTTTGCAATACAAGTGGTTAAAGCTCTTGGGGGGCTTTGATCCGTTGGGCCGTCGTGAATACCACGGTAACTGCATTTTTGCCGTGGGCGACGACGACCAATCCATTTACGCTTTCCGCGGTGCCCACGTGGGCAACATGACGGACTTCAAAAACGAATTCCAAATCGATGAAGTCGTCAAACTCGAACAAAACTATCGCTCCTTCGGTCACATCTTAAATGCCGCCAATGAGCTGATTGCTCATAACGAAGATCGTTTGGGCAAGGACTTGTGGACCGATGCCGGTGACGGTGAAAAGATTAAGGTCTATCGAGCCGATGATGATCGCTTAGAGGCCGATTACTGTTTGAGCACCATTCGCGAAGCCATCATGAACGGTACCAAGCGCGATGAAATCGCGATTCTGTATCGCTCCAATGCGCAAAGTCGAGTGTTGGAACAGGCGTTGGTGGCAGCCGGCATTCCGTACAAGGTCTACGGCGGCTTGAGATTCTTTGATCGCGCTGAAATTAAAAACGCATTGGCTTATTTGCGTTTGATCGAAAATCCGAAGGATGATACGGCCTTCTTGCGTGTGGTGAATTTCCCGATTCGTGGCATTGGAGCAAAGAGCATCGAAACGCTTCAAATGTTAGCCGGTGAGCGTCAAATCAGTCTTTATGAAGCCGCTCAACAAGTCGAAGGTTCAGCCGGTACAAAGTTGCGCACCTTCACGGACTTAATTGACTCCATGCGCTTTGAGTATTCGTGCTTGCCGTTGCCTGAGTTGATTGAAGCAGTGAACGATCGCTCCGGCATCATCGCTCACTACAAAAAGGACAAGGAAGGCCAAGATCGATTGGATAACTTGGACGAATTGCAAAGTGCAGCGAAGGCTTATTTGGTTGAAGAAGGCATTGCAGTGGATGCCCGAGCAGACCAGATTGAAGTGGATGCCGAAGAAGACGAAATGAGTTCTTTGGCAGGCTTTTTGTCTCACGCCGCGCTTGAAGCAGGGGACAACCAAGCTCAAAGCGGGGAGGATGCCGTTCAATTGATGACGGTGCATGCCGCCAAGGGGCTTGAATTTGATGTCGTCTTTATCACCGGTGTCGAAGACGGTCTTTTCCCGCATGCCAATAGCAGTAACGATGAATTGGCATTGTCCGAAGAGCGGCGCTTGATGTACGTGGCCATCACCCGCGCACGTAAGCAACTTCATATGACCTTTGCTCTTCGTCGTATGTTGCGTGGTCAATACATGGATTCAGGCCCCAGCCAATTCTTGCGCGAAATTGATGAGTCTCACTTAAATCGTCTCTATGAAGAACGCTTTGGAGGCTTTGCTCGCGATGAAGACGAAGATCAATCGAGCGCTTGGGATGAACCGCGTTCTTCTCGCTCTTCGGGCGGTTACTCTCGAAGTGGTTGGGATGGCGGTTATGAACGCTGCTCGTCTTACGGCTCATCAAACCGTTGGGGTAACTCTTCAGGGTCGTCTTACGGTGGCTCCTCTTATGGCGGATCGTCTCATTCGTCTTATGCTCGTGCGAAGATGGATCCGGCTGTGCGAAAGATGGCAGCCAAGCAAGAAGTTAACGGTTTCTCAATCGGTATGCGAGTGTCTCACCCTAAATTTGGCGCAGGGACGGTTCGAAACCTTGTGGGGGTCAATGACGATGCTCGTATCCGTATCGAGTTTGATGATGTGGGTACGAAGGAATTGTTGCTCTCGCTTGCGAAGTTGACGAAACTTTAATTAAAAAATTAGCCCCGTTTGGGGCTAATTTTTTGGAGAGTTTAATTTCGAATAGGCAATAACGGATCAAAGTTCTCCATGCCCGATAAAGCCAAAGCGGTTAAGAAAATCAATTGAGGGCCAAGATGAATGTCTTCCTTAACGAAGTACTCGTTCATCGTGTGGTTGTTGACTTGTTGGCCACCGACGGATAAGCACGTAGCGGGAATGCCTTGTCTAACTGGGTAGTTCGCGTCCGTTGACGAGAACGTGTATTTCGTTAATTCAATGCCATGCGTCTTTTGAGCGGAGTGCGCGACTTGCAAAAGCAGGCAGTCGTGAGAAAGTTGTCCTGCAGGACGATCACCGATTTGAGTCTTCGTGATTTTCAACAACTTAATGTCTTCATCCACATCCCAGTAACGGTTTTCTTCTTCAACGGCTTCGTCAAAACACTTCAAAATACGCGCTTCGATATCCAAGAGGTCTTGGTTGTCCAAGCTTCGCATATCAATGTCTACTTCGCAGTGGGGAGCGATGGTATTAACACTTGTGCCCCCTTTAATCGTCCCAATTGTAAAGGTCGTGCGAGACTCTTGAGCTCACTGCTAGGAAATACCATTAATCGAGAGTATTGAAAATAACGAATTTTCGAGAATGATATTTTCAACATATCATGAAGAATTTGTAACGTCTTCGCAATTAAAAGGATTAAACTAAAAAAGTCGATTTAACCCTAGGAAAGGAGATTGATATGTCCGAGGTTTTGTTCCGCGATGCGGCTCGTAATTTTGCACAAACAGTTTTTGACGACATTCGAGCTTTTTCGAAAGATCCTGTTCGAGGCATTTCTCGCCAAGGGTACGGTCCGCTTGAAAACAAGGTGCATGAGTATCTCAAAGATAAGGCCCGTGAATTGGACTTGGAAATTGAAACCGATCGATGTGGCAACCTTTTCTTAACACTTCCCGGCACAGATCGTTCATTGCCATGTTATATGACGGGTTCCCATGCTGACAGCGTTCCACAAGGAGGTCATTACGACGGTTTAGCAGGTGTCGTTGCTGCTATCACGACAATGTGGGGTATTCGTCATTTTGGTATTCAACCCAAACGTGATATTAAGATGGTTGTTTTCCGTATGGAAGAGAGCTCGTGGTTTGGCAAGGCCTATGTCGGTTCTCTTGCTATGGCCGGTCAGTTAGTCGCCGAAGATTTAGCTTTAAAACATCGTGATCGTGACGAAACATTGGCCCAAGCAATTGAAGCTTGTGGGATTAAACCCGATGACATGATTCGAAGTGATCCGTCTATCGACTTTTCAAAAATTGCAGCATTCACTGAACTTCATATCGAACAAGGTCCTACACTCGATTCTCAAAGTAAAGCACGTGTTGGAATCGTTACAGGTATTCGTGGCAACTTGCGCCATAAAACCTGTCGTTGCACGGGTGTAACTGCCCACTCTGGTGCTGTTGATAAGCAATATCGACATGATGCTGTTTTGGCAATGTCTGATTTGCTAATGAAAATGGAAAAACACTGGGCAGAATGGCTTGTCAGAGGCGAGGATTTGGTTTTCACGGTAGGCGTGTTCAATACGGCACCTTCTGCTGCAATTGCCATCATTCCTGGTGAAGTAACCTTTAGCGTGGATATGCGAAGTCTCTCAATGGATACATTGGATCGCTTCCATCAACTTTTGGTTGCAGAAGCCCAAGCCACCGGAGCCGATCGTGGTGTGACATTTGATTTTGATCGCACTTTAGTTTGTAAGGCAGCGGATGTTGATAAGGACTTATTTAATCATTTGAAGGAGTCCGCTCAACAAGCCAAGATTGATGTAATGGAAGTTCCGAGTGGAGCGGGACATGATGCCGCAGTTATGGCTGATATGGGCGTGCCAATCACAATGATTTTTGTAGCAAACCAGAACGGTTCACACAATTGGCGAGAAGAAATGAAGATTGATGACTTTATGCTCGCCAATGAAGTTCTGTTCACATCTATTGTGACCTATGATAAGTAATCGTAGGTAATAAAAAAGGGAGTTAATAGCGTCATATGACGTCTATTAGCTCCCGTTTTTTAATCTCGGGAGAGAATTTTAGAATCTAAAGTCGCGTTCACCGTCTTCAATACGTTGAAGTCGGATCACAGACGCATTACGAATCTTTTCATGCGGAATCTTCGGAATTTCTGCTTCAATCACGGCGCCTGCAGCTGCCTTGGTTTCCGGACGAGCATAGTCTTCCAAGTATTCCTTTAACGTCATAATGGCATTGGCTTGGCAGTAGGTGGCAATTTCACCGGTCTTGGCCAATTCCATGAAGCGGTCACCCGTGCGACCGGCGCGATAACAAGCCGTGCACCAGCTAGGCAAATAGCCGCCGTCGAGCAACCATTTCACCACTTCATCTAACGTACGACGGTCGCTCGTTTCAAATTGAGCGGAGTTGTTTTCTTTTTCTTCTTCGAGTACATAACCGCCCACGCTCGTGCGAGAGCCACCACTAATTTGAGACACGCCCACTTCCAAGCACTTACCGCGCACGCGAGCCGATTCGCGGGTGGAAATGATCATGCCGGTGTAGGGAACAGCCAAACGAATCAAGGCAACAATCTTTAAGAACAATTCGTCAGGAACAGCATTCGTAAACGTGGTCGGATCGATGTCATCGGCCGGGCAGATACGCGGAACGCTGATCGTGTGCGGACCCACGCCCCAGGTGGCTTCCAAGTGTTCGGCGTGCATCAAAAGACCAACGAAGTCGTAACGGCAAAGCGTCAAACCAAAGAGCACACCTAAGCCCACGTCATCGATACCGCCTTCCATGGCGCGGTCCATGGCTTCGGTGTGGTAAGCGTAATCACTCTTGGGGCCCTTCGGGTGAAGGAGCTTATATTGTTCTTTGTGGTACGTTTCTTGGAAAAGTTGATACGTACCGATGCCGGCGTCGTGGAGCTTTTTATAGTTTTCGACGGTTGTGGCGGCAATGTTGATATTGACGCGACGAATAGCACCGTTTTTGTGCTTAATGGAGTAAATCGTATCGATGCACTCTAAGATGTATTCAATCGGGTTGTGACGCGGGTGTTCGCCTGCTTCTAACAAAAGGCGCTTGTGGCCCATGTCTTGAAGAGCAACCACTTCGTGACGAATTTGATCTTGGGTGAGCTTTTTACGAACAATGTTCTTGTTCTTGGCATGATACGGGCAGTACGTGCAGGTGTTGATGCAGTGGTTAGACAAATACAACGGTGCAAACAACACGATACGGTTGCCGTAGATATGTTCTTTAACCTTCTTGGCCGTCTCGAAAATCTTTTCGTTAAGACCTTCATCCTCACAAGCAAGCAAAACAGCTGCTTCGCGGTGGGTAAGCCCCTTAAAGGTAGCGGCTTTGGCTAACAAAGCATCAATCATTTCATGATCGTTTTTGTGCTCTTGGGCGTACGCAAGCGTGGCTTCAATTTCTTCGTGAGCGATAAACTCTTCTGCGATTTTAGACTTCGGATTGTACATGTAAGATTTCTCCATGAATCATCAATTTCGGACTAGTTTACTGTCTTTTGTGGAGAAATGAAAGGGGGTGATAGGAAAAATTATTAATAAAATCAAAGAGTTTTACGATGGGGGTATTTTAATTCTCTCTAAAGGGGTATCTCTGATTTTTTCTTTGATAAGCGTCAAAAAAAAAAGCTCCGGAAATCGCTTCCCAGAGCCTTTTTGAAAGTATCAAACTTTTACTACCAAACGATATTGAAGTAGTTTTGCGTGATGTGATAGTAAACAGGAGCGGCAAACATCAAGGGGGCCAAGCGTTCGAGCGTACCACGTCCCAAGTATTTATCGCCGTCCATGAAGCGACTACCCAAGGAGCGCTTGATGGAAGCAATCACAATGTCACCCATGGCGCCACAGGCCACGATGGCAAAAGCCATCACCAAAGCTTGCCACGTTCTAAATGGCGTCATCCAGAAAAGGGCGTAACCCAACAAAATAGCGACCAAACCACCTACGGCAATGCCCTTCATGGTCTTGTGCGGATTGTCTCTTAAGGTCTTACCGCCGAAATACGAGCTTGCCATCACGACAAACAAGTCACCGATAAAGACGATCAAGAGGAAAAAGAGCAACATCAAGGAAGCGTTGGAACCGAAACGAACGATTTCAAAGTTCATTAAGGCCGGTGCGTGGCTGACACAGTACACACTTAACATCAAACCCCATTGAATCTTGGCAACGCGTTCCAAGAAGAGATCACTGTCGTTGCCGATGGACATCAAAATCGGCAATAGTAAGAACAGGTACACGGGGATAAAGAGCGTAAAGAGCATGTATTGGTCCCAAGCAATCAAGATGTATTGCAAGGGAATGACGATGTAGAAAGACACCACCAATGCCCAGTGGTCCGACTGTTTGGTCGGGGTGAGGGCTACGAATTCTCTAAACGTTAAAAAGGAGATGAACGCAAAAATCACCAACAGGAAATTCATGCCGCCCCAAAACGCGATGGCGAAAAATAAAATCAACCACCAACCGGCGCGGATTCGAGCGTTTAAAACACGAATGCGTTCAATTTGTTCGGCGCTCGTGGCTTTGCGAACGGCCCATTGACCGTAGCTCGTACCAAACGCAATCAACAGTACCAAAACGAGAAGGACGAGTTGGTAGGTTTCAGAAAGAGTAATACCTAAACGCATCTTATTGCTCCGACAACTTAATGACAGCGTCGCGGGCGCGCGCTAAAAATTCTTCTTTCGGATCTTCCGCAGAGAAGGGCAAGGGGGCACCGAAGCGAACCGAACAGATCGTGGGCACAGGAATCAATGCGCCTTTAGGCATGGCTCGGTGCAAGTTTTCGATGTAAACGGGAATAAGTTCAACATCGGGAAACTCTTTAGCCAAGCGCCAAATGCCAGACTTAAATTCGCTAGGCGTGGCTTGAGGACGACGCGTGCCTTCCGGGAAGATAATCATCGAAGAGCCTTCGCGCAAGCATTCGCGCAAAGGTTCCATCGGGTCACTGCCTTCGGCACGACGACGGTCAACCAACACCACGTTAAGTTCTTTAATGGCGATACGACGACGAAGGGCACCTTTGACCCAATAGTCCTTGGCAGCCACGGGGCGCGTATGGCAACGAATTTCAGGCGGTAGCGACGACCAAAGCACAATCGTGTCTAGGTGACTCGTGTGATTGGCAAAGTAGATGCGCTGACGCTTGGAAGGTGCACAGCCCTTCCATTGGGGATAAGCCCCCATCAACAACTTGGTCAGCAACACAATAGGTGTAACGAGCTTAAACAAAATTTATCCTCAATAAACGAGTGCTTCAAAAGTTCCAACCGATATTTTAACGGTTGATAACTCATTCGGCGGGTGTAATTTCGGCTACTTTACTCTTAAGGGCCGGCAAAATGGCTCGGGTATGACGAATTCGACTTTCGTGAATTTCGCCCAAAAGAACCCCGTCGCCCTGCGTGAGTTCGGCAACGGTAGTACCCCACGGGTCAATCAAAAGGGTATGGCCCCATGTTTGACGGCCGTTTTCGTGATGGCCACCTTGAGCGCAAGCCAAAACGTAGCATTGGTTTTCAATCGCGCGAGCGCGAACCAACGTCTCCCAGTGAGCGCGTCCCGTAAAGGACGTAAAGCAGGCTGGAAGCGCAATAATGTCGGGGTTACCTAAAGAGCGGAACAATTCCGGGAAGCGTAAGTCAAAGCAAACGCCTAAACCCACTTTCCAAACACCTTCCCAACTGGCCATTTCAAAATTCTTTGCATCGTGCCCCGGTTGCGTTGTGGCATTTTCATCGTAGCTTTCGCTGTCTCGTTCAAATTTGAACAAGTGAATCTTGTCGTAGCGAGTAATCGTTTCGCCATCAGGGCCGTAGACAATACAGGCATCAATAAAGTGCTGATCATCATCGCCTTTGAGTGCAATGGTGCCCGCAACTAACCAAATCTGTTGCTCTTTGGCCACTTTACTCATGGCTTCTTGAATCGGGCCGTGACCGGCAACTTCAGCAATGGCTAAAAGTTCCTTATCCTCTTTGGGCATGTAGGCAAAATTTTCAGGCAGAACAATTAACTCTGCACCGCTTTGAGCGGCAGATCGAATGAGACCGATAGCGGTCTGAACATTTTTTTCAATATCCATTGATGAAGCCATTTGGCATGCTGCAATTCTCATTGTTCTTTACCTTTTCTAGGGGGCTTGAGCCGAAGCTGTGGTTTGTTTACCGTCTACTTTTTGAATAACGGGTTTATCAATTGTGCCCGTCACTTCGTATTCAACACTAAATAATTGGGACAAAGGAGCTTGAAGCGCCAATTGGGCCAAGAAGCTTCCTACGCCTAAAAGCGGATTGGCGACAGCCAAAGCAATCGATGCTCCGCTAAAGCTGATGTCCGGGATAACAGAAATTTTAACCTTTTGCGTTAAATTATTAAGGTCTAACCAGCCTTGACTCAAGATTGATGCTTGAGGTCCTACGATTCTTAGCGTATCTGAGGTGGCTAAACCGTTATTGATATTGATGGTGCCATTGATCGTGTCAAAGACAAAACCTTGGCCCACCACATCACGGAAGTCCAAAGCAAAACGACGAAGCAACTGTTGCAAACTCATCAAAGACATCAATCGACCGGCACCGGGCTCAACTTGCGTAATTTGGCCGGAAATGAGTTGCGTAGCGACTTGTCCGTTAAGCGTTTCGGTATTGAAATCCACCGGTGCCCCTTGCCATTGCAATTGAGCATTAATTTGGCCACTGCCGTCCGTGATAGCTTTTTGATAGTGGGCTCGGTCCAAAAGGTCACCAACGTCTTTGATATCAAGCGTTGCATTAAGTGTTGTACGGGAGTCTTTCTTATTGCCCGAATCCCATAAGCCACTGGCTGTAAGTTTTGCCTCCGGGGTTTGAAGTTCAAAGCGCTCCAATGCCCATGATTGATCGGCACCAAAACCTCGATTTTGTGCCGATAGCGTCAAGCGACCAAGATCGTAATCAATGTACTTTAATTGACCGATGCTGAGCGTCAGACTCGGTAACGATTCCGTGGCCTTTGGCACCAACTTCAAAGTCCCGTCAACCAACTTTTTCTGAGGAATTGTCAAATAATCAAATTGGGCGTTGACTTGGTCGTGTTTGCCTTGTGAGCCGGGAGTCCATCTCAATTGCCCCTTAAACAGATTAGAGGCAAAGCTTGCGTTCCAAATGTCTTGACGGCTAGCGGCGGCATTGACATTAACCTTGCTGAAAATCATACCGTTGTAGTCCAAGTGGTTAACATTGGCAACGATACGATTCAGTGTCATGGTCTTTAAGTCAGCATTGGGGTCTGCTTCACGCTTTTGTGTAATGTGAGAAAGAATAGGGCCCCATTCACTCCAAAGTAAATTCGGCGTGTTGATATAAAGGGATAAACCTGTTTGTGACGGAATGGTGTTAACGGGCGTGTTGATGGCAAAGTAACCACGGTTGGCTTTTAATCCACGCTCGGTCGAGTCAAAAAGAATATCCATCTTTAAGAGATGGTCTTGCACACTTAAGCGCATGCGATTGCTGCATTCTTTTGTATTGGTGCAAGGTGTCATCTCAAAAGTAAGAGGCCAGACTTCGTCTTTTTGCTTATTCAGCGGTGCGGGTAGGTTTGTGTAAGCCCCCATTAAGGCACTATTGACATAAACGGAAACGCCCTTTTGGATGTCGACGCGCACGTTGGCGTAGGCTTCCCCTTCAATAAAGTCCAAAAGCGAAGTCGAAGAGGGAGAATCAATAATTTTAGATACCATGGGGGCGTCAACCACACCACTTGCGAGAATCGAAATTTTTCCGTCTTCAGCCGTATTGATTGAACCTGAGACAGACTTCCCGTGAACTTCAGCCGTTAATTTAGGCGCCCAAACGCCCTTTTCACTAAAGATGACCGACCCGTTGGCTTTATCCATAGGGGGCACTTTATCGAGGTGAACAAAGTTATTTTCAAGATGAACTTCACCTTTAACTTCCGTTTTGTGTGCTTCGGTAATCGGAATCATCAATTCCAAATTCAGTGCGGCATTGCCCTTGGATTGACTGTTTTCTAGAGCGTGGCCAATCATGCCCGAAATTGGGCTTTGATTGACGTAATCGGCCATGGCTGACAAGGCCCCTTGGGCGTGTCCCGTAATCAGAAGGGGGACACCATGAGCGCCGTAAGACGGAATTTCAGCCGTAACGTCATGGAGAAGTGCGCCTTCCTTAGTGCGAGCCTGATTGACATTGACAACCATTGAGTCAGCTTCAAAAGCTAACGTGCCGTGAATTTGGCGAATTTGAGGCCAGTCACCGGGAATCCATTGACCTTTAGCATCTTTTTTCATCGAAGGGAGGTAATCCAAGGTGACGTCTTCAACATTGCCGGCAATACGGAAGATGTAATCGGGGTTTTCAGAATTCTTGAAGGGGAATTGGCGCAATGGACCATACACGTTCACTTTGGCATTACGTGCAATACCACCTTGCAAAGCGCCTTTTAACCAATTGTTTGTGCCCCAACCGCCTGCAACAATTGGTATGTAGCGATAAGCACTTCGAGCGTTAAGGTATTGAATGTCACCACGGACTTCCAATGTTCCTAAGTCACCGGTGTTTTTCCAACCGCCGTGAAGTTGAACGGAAGCGTCAGTGTTGCTGGCAAGGAGGTCTTCAAATTTAAATTCAAGCGTCGGAGCCGTCACCCATGACCCCTTAAGTTTTAAGGTGTCAAAAGCAAGTCGCCCTTCAGCAAAGATACCGGGAAAATCGAGTCGACTGCCTGGTGCATCAAGGGTGAGTTCTCCTCCCTTTTCGTTTAACGAAACGCGTCCGGAAAGATTTCTAAAGCCTGCGTTTTTAATGGCTTTGACATCAATGGGCAAACCCGAGATTGAGAGCCCCTTAAAGAGCATGCTCAATTCATACTGGGTGGGGTTACTGATGTTGCCTCGCCATGTACTTTCAAAGTTTTCAATCAGACCCGAAGCATCGACTTGACGAATGGCATCCCGCCCCTTTTGCGGTAGGGGCAGTTGTAAACCGATGGTGGAGAGGGCTTGCAAGTCGAAAAACTCAAGTTGCATTTTGCCATCGTAGAATGAGCCGTCTTTGAGAAACGCTTGAAGTTGAGCATCCCCTAGGTAATAGGGAGCTTTATTTTTTGGTTTAACAATAACGTCGTGAGATTTGATCTTTAAAAAGTTATTGTCACTTAACGTTTGCTCAATTCGACCTTGGAAGGAGTCAAACTCAAAAGGTTGACCTTGCGGTGTCCAACGAATGCTCACGTTGGAAAGTGAAATATCGGAGGTGATGGAAGTCGGTCGTAAATCTTCAAAAGTCATCCAAACGGAGGTTTGTCCATGACCCTTTTGTACGAAGTGATCTAAATTGAGACGATTAGCAATTAAACCAAAGTCAACATCAGGGACATTGGCATAGATCGTTCCATACAAATTGTGCAAACGATTTTTTTCGCCAAACATCTGTTCTTTAAAGTTGGCTCGCAAATCCAAATATGTTTTTTGTGTACCGATTAATGTTGATTGAAAACCAGCCTTCCATGCCACGCTGTAGCGGTGCAGGAGGAAATTGGTGTTGGTTAATTGAACACTCTTAGGAGAGGCTTCTGTGCAGTCAAGGTAGCTGAAGTGACCGTTGTTGATTTCAATATGTCGTTGATTTAAAAGAAAATCAAAAACGTAAGGGGTGCTCGAGCGACCTTCGAAAGCAAGAGAATCATTCTTGGTGTTTTGCTCAACCGAGGCGGTATCGATCGTAAAACCACCGATGTTGAAAACATGGGAGGTGAGACGCTCAATTTGAAGGTCAGGATTAATAATGACGATGCGACTTGTGATCGGACGCAACTTAAAGAGCGACTCTAACGAAAACGTGACTTGGACTTTAGGTAATGTCAAAGAGGCTTTCTCTCCGTGGCGAGAGAGCGTCATGTTGGTAATCGTTAGGCGCGGAACGATAAAGCGCCAGTCAGCGGAAATGCTATCCACATCAATTTCTGTATCGAGTTGACTTTCCAGATACGTTTCTAATTGAGGATAGTATTTATCGATATTGGGGATGACCCAAAAACGCGTAATTGTCAGAACAAGGGCAATAAAAGCATAGATAAACAGTAACCCCCACCCTGCCAAGCGCAAGAGGTTTTTCCAATGGAAAACACGCTTGAACAGCATACGACTTTGGGGTTGGGGTAAAAGTACGGATTTATCTGCCAATACAGACTCCTAAAACAGTACAAACTTTACCACACCGAAGGCTGATTTTTGGGACTTTGAGCGTATTTTCAAGACCCAGAAAGCAACAAATTTTTTCACATTGTTTTTTTGCGTTAAACTGCTCAAATGACTTGTATTTGAGACGGCTATGCAATCCCTGACTCTTCAAACGCTTCCCGACGTGTCGCACTTCATTAAACGTGCACTTATCAGTGCGAATCCTCTTATGAGTGATGAGGAACGTTTAGCGTGGCTTGATGCGAAAGCAGGTGATGTTTTTACGCGCCAAAAGATGCTCGACTTTCTTGCGGGCATTGAAGAGACCGAAGAATTAGAAGTGGCCCTTCGCACCTTAAGACGCGAAGTGCTCATGACGCTCGTAGCGCGTGACGCTCTAAAGCGGGCGGACTATTTTGAAGTGGTTCGCACCATGACGGATTTGGCAGAAGTTGCCATCAATGCCGTTGTGAAAGCTCACGCCCTCAAACTCTCCACGCGCTTTGGTGTCCCCACTTCCGTAGACGGCGTTCCTCAAGATTTATTAGTGGTCGGCATGGGGAAGTTGGGAGGAGAAGAGCTCAATGTCAGCTCCGACATCGATTTAATTTTCGTCTTTGATGAGCAGGGACACTGCCAGCCTTGCGAGCGTTGTCCTCAGCCTCGAAAAGAACTCTCCAATATGGAGTTCTTCGAACGCTTAAGTAAAAAGGTCATTCCGGCATTGTCAGAAATCTCCGGTGCAGGGTTCGTCTTTCGTGTTGATATGCGTTTGCGTCCCAATGGCGATTCGGGGCCGATTTGTGTCAGCAACGACATGCTTGAAGAATACCTTTACGTTCAAGGCCGTGAATGGGAACGCTTCGCATGGTTGAAGTCACGCATTGTCAATGAACCGGTCTTCTCTTCAAGTGAAGCATTTGAAGAGCAGAAAAAGCACCTCCAAGACATTGTTCGCCCGTTTGTTTTCAGAAAGTACGTGGACTTTAATGCGATTAGCGCCCTATCGAACCTTCATAAACTCATTCGTGCTGAAACCGTTCGTCGTGAAGCCGGCAAAGACTTAGGAATCAACATTAAGTTGGGACGTGGCGGTATTCGAGAAATTGAATTTATTACCCAAACTTTTCAAGTGATCCGTGGTGGGCGTGAACCACAACTGCGAGGCAAAAATACTTTAGAGACGTTGCCACTTTTGGCTAAACACGGCGTTATTAAGGAAGAACAAGCTCAGGCCTTATCCGATGCGTATCTCTTTTTACGCAATATGGAGCATGCCATTCAGTATTTGGACGATCAACAAACGCATCGTTTACCAATAGAAGACGATCAAGTGCAAAAGGTGGCACTGTTGATGGGGATTGAAACCCAAGAAATGCTCTCGCGCTTAGCTCAGATTCGTGATTACGTATCCAATTGCTTTGAAGCCATTTTCAAGGTGGGCGAAAAGGATGAAGCCGAAGAGGATGATTGGCCTCAAGGGTGGGCTGAAGGCTTTGAAAGGGCTGCTCCCGAATTAGAAGAACAATTTAAATCTTTGGGTTACGAAGATCCGACCACGTGCGCTTTCAGAGTCTTAAATCTTATGCGCTCGAAATTCTTGGCCGCTCAAACGGAAGCCGCACAAGCCCGAATGGCGCAATTGGTTAAACGGATCGTTGGTCTATGCAAAGATTTGGCCAATGAGTCCGATGGCACGGCGCCCGATAAGATTTTCTTGCGTTTTGTGGATTTATTGGAAGTGATTGCCGGTCGCAGTACCTATGTATCGCTTTTGATTCAATTCCCGCCCGTCTGTGAAAAAGTGGCGCGTGTTTTAAAGTCAAGCGCTGCCATTGCAGAGTACCTGATTGCGCACCCGATTGTTTTGGACGAATTGGTCGATGAGCGCAATGTCGTGTGGGATAACTTCACAACGGTGGATTGGAGTGATTGGCAAGACGAATTGTGGGAACAACTCCAAGAGGCAGCCGACGATCAAGAGTCCCAAATGAACATCATCCGAGATGCTCACCATGGGGCTGTCTTTAAGTTGTTGGTAGCCGATCTCGAAGGTCGATTCACGGTTGAGCGCTTGGCAGACCAATTGTCAGCCTTAGCTGATGCGGTGATTGAAATTGTCATTACGTTGGCCTGGAACACCGTTGCAAGCCGCCATTGCGATGTGCCCAAATTTGCGGTCATCGCCTACGGGAAGTTAGGGGGGAAGGAGCTCAGTTACGCCTCGGACTTAGACTTAATCTATCTCTACGATGATGACTCTCCTGAAGCTTCAAAAAACTACACCCGTTTAGTGCGTCGTATGATGAGTTGGCTCACGGTTCAAACTTCTTCCGGTATTTTGTTTGATGTGGATTTACGTTTGCGTCCCAACGGGGAAAACGGTTTGGTGGTTTCTTCCTTAGAAATGTTCCGCCGTTATCAACGAAACGAAGACGGTACGGGGGCTTGGCCTTGGGAACACCAAGCATTAACGCGCGCTCGGTTCTGCGCTGGTGACCGAGAAATCGGAGCGGCGTTTGAGAAAGAACGCGAGGCGCTTTTGAGATTGCCAAGAGACGCACAAAAAGTCTTACGCGATGTCTCAGAGATGCGCAGCAAAATGCTCGAAGGTCACCCCAACGGCACGTCCTTATTTGACGTCAAGCACGATCGTGGCGGGATGGTGGATATTGAATTTGCTGTTCAAGCAATGGTGTTGGTTTACTCGCACGAACATCCGGAATTAACGAATAACTTCGGCAATATTTTGTTATTGGAAATGGCCGGTCGCATCGGTTTAATCGATAACGATTTGGCCGCACGATGTGCTGGGATTTATCGCCAATATCGCAACGTTCAGCGTACGTATCGGTTAGAGCACGGCTTGGGGAGCGTGAGAGTGGATCCGAAGGCGTTTGAGTCCGAAATTGCCGATGTTCGCGCTTTGTGGAAGGTTGTTTTTGGCGAAGGCGGGCCGGAACGTTAATCCAGGAATTCAAAAAATACCAAAATTTGAATTTTTGAAACATCCAAATTTTTTAGGGTATTTTTCTCAAAAAAGCGCTACATGTTAACGAACACTGTAGCGCTCTTTTGCTTTCGAGAGACTATCTCAATTCACGGACATCTCGACCTTTGTGATCCTCTTCAATCGCAATGCGTTCAGCTCTTATGCAGGCAGCCGCCGTAAATAAAACGTCAGACGAAGAGTTCAAGCCCGTTTCCGTTGAGTCTTGCAAAACGCTGATGATAAAGCCAACGGCCACGACTTCCATGGCAACTGAGGAGTCAATGCCAAATAAGCCACAAGCCAGGGGAATCAACATCAAAGAGCCACCAGGCACACCCGACGTCCCACAAGCACAGATGGAGGCCACAAAACTTAAAATCACGGCAGAAACGAAACTGACTTCAATATTTAAGCTGTGGGCGGCAGCCAACGTCAGTACCGTAATTGTAATGGCGGCACCTGCCATATTGATAGTGGCACCCAACGGGATTGTGATCGAATACGTGGCTTCGTCCAAATTCAAACGACGGCACATTCCCATGTTGACCGGAATATTGGCGGCAGATGAGCGGGTAAAGAAGGCCATCACGCCACTTTCACGCAAGGTGGCAAACGTTAATGGATAGGGGTTGCGGTGCGTTGCGACCCAAACCAAGAAGGGGTTAAGAACCAATGCGACAAATGCCATGCAACCTAAAAGCACCGCCAAAATTTGCACGTAACCTTCAAAGACTTCCAAGCCCGTTGTGGCAACAGTGCTTGCAACCAAGCCGAAAATCCCGACGGGGGCAAAGCGAATAACAACGCTCACGACAAACTCAACGCCTCGGGAGAGGTCTGCCATGAATTCACGGGAGGCGTTAGAGGCGTGACGCAAAGCTAAACCTAAACCGGTTGCCCAAGCCAAAATGCCGATAAAGTTGGCCTTTAATAATGCATTGACGGGATTGTCAACGACAGCCAAAAGCATATTGCGTAACACTTCTTGGACACCACCGATGACAGTCGTTTGCGAGTCGGCCGATACCAACATGATGTGGGTCGGAAAGATGAAACTGGCAACCACAGCGATTAACGCAGCTCCAAAGGTGCCGATGACATACAAAACGAGGACGGGTTTAATGTGTGCGCGTGTTTCGACATTGTGATTGGCAATGGCAGACATCACCAAAACAAATACCAACAAAGGTGCCACGGCTTTTAATGCTGAAATGAAAAGGGAACCCAAAAATGCACTTGAGATGGCAAGCGGTGGCGCAATGTAGGCGCAAATCACCCCTAAAAGTAAGCCAATAAGAATTTGTTTAACGAGCGAAGCTTGTAAAAAAGGCTTCGCAAAACGAATCATGATACGTTTAGGCATTTTTGATGTCTTCTTTAAAGTTCAGGGAGATTGTTGATGGTCATTTCGCCACCATTCGCGCAATCTTAACGACATTCGCCAAAAAATAAGGATTTTTACTTAAATTTTTTCTGAGCTCGTAAGCGGTTCTATCTAGAGAGGGGCAGAAAGAAAAGAGGTTCCGAAAAACAAATCGAAACCTCTTAATTTTTGGTGTTAAAAGTCGGAGAAATTAATCCAACTCAGGCGTTTCAACCCCTAAAACCTTGTGCAACTTGGGACTCGTTGTCGTGTATTGCAATAAGGTTTTCTTTTCCGGATAGACGATGTCGGCAGCCGCAAAAGCAGCCAAGGCGCATTCGTGGAAGCCCGACAAAATCAACTTCTTCTTACCTGGATAGGTGTTAATGTCACCCACGGCAAAAATACCGGGGATCGAGGATTGGAATTTTTCCGTATCGACCACGATTTGCTTGCGATAGATTTCAAGACCCCAATCGGCGATGGGGCCCAACTTCGGAGACAAACCAAAGAAGACCAACAAGTGATCAAGCGGCATACGGCGAACCACGCCATCGTCGCCCGTGACGCGAATTTCCGTGAGCTTACCGTCTTTTTCTTCAAAGCCCGTGATTTGGCCGACTTCGAATTGCATTTCCCAGTTTTCGCACAATTCACGCATCTTGTTAACAGAAGCCGTTTGAGCGCGGAAGCCATCACGACGGTGCAAAAGAATGACGCTTTCGGCCTTACCCACTAAATTCAAGGTCCAGTCGAGAGCCGAGTCACCACCGCCGCAGATAACGATGTTTTTACCGGCAAAGAATTCCGGGTCTTTGACGTGGTAGTGAAGCTGCGTTCCTTCGAATTTGGCAATGCCCGGCACCGTCAAGCGTTTGGGTTGGAAACTGCCGACACCGGCGGCAATAAAGACGGTCTTGGTCATAAAGCGCGTGCCCTTGTCCGTTTCAACAAAGAAACGACCGTCTTCTTGCTTATTGACCGTCGTTACCTCTTCACCCAAGTGGAATTGGGGGCCAAAGGGGTGAATTTGCTTGAGAAGATTTTCCGTTAATTCTCGCGACGTGCAAACGGGCACGGCAGGAATATCGTAAATGGGCTTATGTTCATAAAGCTCCATGCATTGACCGCCCACCATCTTAAGGGAGTCAACAACATGAGCCTTCATTTCTAAAAGACCCAATTCAAAAACTTGGAAAAGACCGACAGGGCCGGCGCCAACAATGACGGCGTCCGTTTCAATAATCTCATCGGTTTTCGGTGCAATCGTTAAATAATCTTCAATAGCCATTTTTAATAATCCGATAGGGAATGAACACTTAATTATCCCATTTTTAGGTGAGAAACAAAAAGTTCAACAGGCGCCAAAACGGCTATTTTTCGTGGAATTTCTTGTCATCGAGAATTTCTTGACGAACTTGGCGCAACTTCGCATCGACCTGACTCATAAGATAAAAGTCGCCGTCATTGGCCTGTTGGGCTAAGTTGAATTGATATTCGGCGGCACGTTTGTCACCGCGTGCCAAGTACATGTCGCCCACGGCGTGATGGTGAGCGCTATTTTGATTGAGTTCTTTGTAGCAACGGGCGGCAATGGCGTTATAAGCTTCGCTTTGACGGCTGATCGCTTGTTGAGAGCGCATAAACTTTAAGACGTCGTTATAGCGCTTCGACTCGTAAAGCTCATTGGCGTAAAGCTTGACGGCCATTTCCGATAACGGGTTATTGTCCACAAGATTTTTAGCCTGACGCAAAGCTTGGCGCTTTTCATTGGCGTTGCCAAAAAGGAAAAGGCACTCCGATTGGTTCTTTTCCAAAATCGGGCGTTTGCCACCCAAACGAACCGCTTCATTTGCAAGACGCTTGGCCTCTGCTCCCTTACCCAATCGACGATTGGCTACCGATAAACCATAAGTTAGAGCAATTTTTTGACGTTGATTTTTAGCATTTGCCAAGTCGTCTCGTATTTCTTTTTCGACTTTTAATCGTTCGTTGTGTGAACTTTCTTGCAATACACGCATGCGCTGCTGAATTAAAAGAAAGTCCATGGAGTCCGTGTGAGCACGATTGCCCAACTGTTGCGTACGGTTTTCCATATCGCTGATACGTTCAACCGTTAACGGGTGGGTACTTAAATAAGCAGGGGAAGCCGATTCGTAATAGCGATTATTTTGTTGAAGTCGAGCAAAGAAATTCTCCATCCCTTTGGGGTCAAAACCGGCATTGGCTAAAGAATTTAAACCGACACGGTCAGCTTCGCGTTCAGCACTGCGAGAGTAACTCAATTGCTTTTGAATAAGTGCGGCCTGACCACCCATCGCAATACCGGCGGCCGCATTACCGCTTCCTGCTCGAGCCGCCAATAAGGCCAAGAGCAAAGAACCGATGGTGATCGCCATATTGTTGCGTTGCTCATCAATCATGCGAGCAATGTGGCGCTGAGAGACGTGACCGATTTCGTGAGCAACGACACCGGCTAATTCACTTTCGGTTTGTGCGGCCACGATCAGACCGGTGTGCACCGCAATGTAGCCCCCAGGGATCGCAAAAGCGTTCAAGGACTTATCAATGAGTGGATAGAAAAAGAAATTGTAGGTGTGAGATTGTGAAACACTAGCTAAGCGATAGCCTAAACGATTGAGGTATTCGAGTGTTTCAGCATCATTGAGGTAAGCATCATCGGCACGAATGTGTGTCATGATTTCATCGCCCAAGGCTTGTTCTTCAGACGGGGACATTTCCGTGCCCGCCACGGCTCCCATGCTCGGCAGGTTGAGGTTAAGCGACTGGGTTGCAGGCTCACGAACAGCCCACGCGCTCATCGGAGTGAGTGCAATGGTTGTGCATAGGGCTGAAATGAGAGCTTTTTTAAACATGACCGGATGCGGTGAAATAACAATCTTAATCTTAATGAGAAAAGGCTTCTCGTGCCGATATCGTTAAGGTTGGAAACAAATCGGAGTGCTTTGAAACACTCCGATTGGACTTAGCGCTTGTAGTGCAAGGGATTCAACGTAAATTGCCTTAATACGGCTGAACGACGATCGGGCTTATCGGCGCTATTGACGGGCAACGCCTCGACAAAGGCCACTTTACGAGGGCACTTATAAGCTGAAATGTTTTCCTTGCAAAAACGACGAATGTCTTCAAGCGTCGGATGCGTATTAGTCTCAGGAACAATTAACGCACACACGATGGCGCCCCACGTTTCGTCAGGCTCTCCCACAACAAGTGCTTCTTTAACGAAAGGGGAGCGAGCCAAAAGGTTTTCCACTTCCAATGGATAGACGTTTTCGCCTGCGGTCAAAATTAAGTCATGACGACGCGCATAAACGTGCAATCGCCCCTGATCATCAAAGTCTCCCAAGTCGCCCGTTTCAAACCACTCGCTTGTCAACGGCGGACGTCCCCAGTAACCCGGCGTTCGCATGGGGGAGGCCACCTCAATTTGTTGATGATGAATTCGCACGCGACTGTTGGGCAACACTTTGCCACTGCCGCTTTGAAGGTCAAAGCGTTCAGCGTAAGGCGTCATCACAACGTGTGAGCACGTCTCTGTCATCCCGTACGTGGTGACAATGGGCAGATGCTGCTCGTGCGCTTTGGCTAAAAGTTTATCGGTTGCCGAAGAGCCGCCTAATAAAATCACACGAAGATGAGCGGGTGCCGTCCACTGAGGGAACACTTCGAAAATCTTGGCTAGCATCGTGGGGACGATGCTCGTGATCGTCACGTGATCGTCTTTTAACGCTTGCACAAAAGACTTCGCATCAAATAAAGGCGAAATCGCCACGGTTTTACGAGCCAAAAGGCAGCGCGTCAAAATGGAAAGCCCGCCAATGCGCGTAAGCGACATACAAAGCTGCCAACAGTCATCGTCTTGCCAACCCAAGTTTTTAGCACTTTCATTGGCTGAGGCTAAAAGCATATCGGTCGTGATGATGGCAGGTTTCGGCAGTCCCGTGGTGCCCGATGTAAAGAGAACCGCAACGCAATTTTCAGGAAGCGGATCCGTGATATTGGTGATGCTCTCTAAAAGAACGCGGCGCTCTGTGGGCGTGAGTTTAGGTTGCAGCATTAAAGCAGGCACTCCGAGTTCCATCAACGCATAAAGCTCGATAACCGTTTCAACCGAATTTTTGCCCTCAACGATGTAGGGTTGCCCTTTGGGGGGCAACACACCGGTGTTTTCCAAGCGTGCCATGCAGTTTTGCGTCAAGAGCGCAAGCTTGGCAAACGAATAATCCTGTCCGCCACAGCGAATCCCAATGGTCTCGGGAGCATCTATGGCGGCCGTGATAATGGAAAAAGGCTTTTGCATGACGTATGGCTTACGGCAAACGCGGGAACTTCGTAAAGTCCGGGCGACGCTTTTCCAAGAAAGCGTTTTTGCCTTCCTTGCCTTCTTCGGTCATGTAGTAGAGCAACGTGGCGTTACCCGCTAACTCTTGCAAACCGGCTTGACCGTCGCAGTCGGCATTCAATGCTGCCTTCAGGCAACGAATAGCAATGGGGCTATTGGCTAAGATTTCACGGCACCATTGCACCGTTTCTTCTTCAAGCTTATCAAGCGGTACCACTGTGTTCACCAGCCCCATATCGAGGGCTTGTTGAGCATCGTATTGACGGCAGAGGAACCAAATTTCACGAGCTTTCTTTTGACCGACCAAACGTGCCATGTAAGAAGCACCCCAGCCACCGTCAAAACTCCCCACGCGGGGGCCCGTTTGACCGAAGCGAGCGTTGTCGGCCGCAATCGTTAAGTCGCACAACATGTGCAACACGTGGCCACCGCCGATGGCGTAACCTGCCACCATGGCGACAACGGGTTTCGGGCACGTACGGATCATGCGTTGGAAATCCAAAACGTTTAAGCGAGGCACGCCGTCATGGCCGACATAACCGCCATTGCCGCGCACCTTTTGGTCACCGCCCGAGCAAAAGGCCAAGGGGCCGGCTCCGGTTAAGATGATGACGCCGATCGACGGGTCTTCACGAGCGTCACTAAAGGCTTGGCAGAGCTCTTGCACCGTTTCAGGACGGAAGGCGTTACGAACGTGCGGACGATTAATCGTTAACTTGGCAATGCCTTCGGCCTTTTCATAGATGATGTCGGTAAATTCACCGAAACTTTCCCAATCGGGAATCGGCTTTAATTGATTCGTTTCAGTCATTTTCAAATGTTCCAAAAAAAAGGTTAATCAAGTTTTGTTTTGGATGTGCGGACCAAGTCTGCCCATTTTTCTGTTTCCGATTGGATAAAGACTCGGAAACCTTCGGGCGTGCTTTCAACAACTTCAGCTCCGCGATTTAAATAAGCGGATTTTACTTTTTCCGTTTTTAGAGCCTCTTGCAAGGCAAGGTTTAATTCTTTAATGATCTTGGGATTGGTACCTTTTTGTACCACAATGCCGTCCCAAGCAAAAAGCTCGAATCCGGGAACCGTTTTTGCAATCGGAGCAATCTCAGGATGAGATTTTAACGGTTGTGCGCTACCGCTTCCCAATGCTGTGAGTTTTTTGGCATCAACGTGCACTAATGTATTGGGAGCCACGTCAATCGTAAAGTCAATGCGACCGCCCAGCATATCGGTCATACTGGCTGCGCCTCCTCGGTACGGGATATGTTCAAAAGTGATTCCCGTGAGGTTAGAGAGCATGACGCCTGCCAAGTGACTCGTGGTGCCGTTGCCGGCAGACGAGAAAGTAAAAGGCTGAGAACTCGCCTTGGCTTTATTTAAAAAGTCTTTCAAAGATGTTTCACTGTGACGCTTGGGATTGACGCTCATCACCATGGCAATTTCAGTTAAGCGGGCAACGGGAGCAAAGTCTTTGATTGGTGCCTAAGGTACCGTTAGTGACATAAAGCAGAGTGTAACCGTCATTTTTGGCGCGAGAAGCTTGTTCGGTACCGAGACTGCCGCCGGCGCCCGCGATGTTTTCAACAATGACGGTTTGGCCGAGTCGCGTGGCCAATTCCGGCGCAATGATGCGGGCCAATGCATCGGCTCCGCCACCGGCAGGGAAAGGTACCACCAGACGAATTTCTTTGGCTTGTGGCCACGCTTTTTCAGCCAAAGCTTGGCCGGAAATAACGGTGAGGACGCAACCTAAAGAGGCCGCAAAGAGGGATTTTGCAGTCATAAGTTCCTTTCGTATTTAAAGAATAATTTTTAATAAGGAAGGCGATAGCCGATGCGAACGTGAAGCTCTTTGTCTTTGAGTTCCACATCAACAAGATCCGCACTTTGATCGTAGATGTATTTCTTTAAAGCGCGAACATTGAATGCAGTCGTTTCTTGCGTTTGTCCGTCGATATCCAACCAAATATTTTCCGTATCAAATGATAAATGGTAGCGGTAGGTTTTCACGAGCGATCGCGTTTCATCAAAGACATGAGCCCAAATAGCAATCAAGGGGTAAAGGGCACTTAAAAAATACGTCTTTTTAATCGTGATGTCTGAGACATTTTCTTCAAGAGCAATGTCGCCAGCGAAATCTTTCATTAAGCGAGAAATCAGCACCGGAAGATCATCGGAAGAAATTGAAAGACCTTCTAAAACTTTTTGACCATCAACGGATTGGGCAAGAGCGGGGTTGTCTAGAAATAATCGCACGCAGTGATAGGCCAACTCTTTTTCTTGCACGTTGGGTGCTCTCAAACGAGCTTCTTTTGGGGCGCGTAAAAGCGCTTTGTTGACGCGGGCACGCAACAAGTGACCCAAGAAGTTAATGCTTGCCGTGACACCAACCAAAGACGTTGCCCAAGGAAGGTAGTTGGAGGTTGAAAATGCATCACTGGCTAAAGCCACAAGCCAGAGGAGAGTTGCCAAACCAACCCCTGCATAGCGCAAAATGGAACGAGACTCTAAAACAATGTAGGCGTAGCCAACACAGATGAGAACGGCCGTTACGGTTAAAACGCCTTGCGTTAATACCGTGAGTGACGACAGAAGATCAGAAGCAATCCAAGCACAAAGGGTGACGAGCGCAACCGCAAAACCCAGACCTAACACGCGTTCATGACGGGCGTGAGGGTGGGTGCGATGGGCTAAAACGGTGGTAATCGCAAAAGTGATACCGACAGAGCCCACACAAAGAAGAAAAGTTAACCAATTGGCCATAATACAACTTAGGGGATGATGCCCATTTGGGCGGCTTCGTAAACGGCTTCGCCACGAGAATGAACTTGAAGCTTTCGGTAAATCTTTTTAATGTGAGCCGTGACCGTATGAGGAGAAATCGCCAAAATATTGCCGATTTCATTAAAACTCATGCCTTTGGCTAAGAGACGCAAAATTTCGGTTTCGCGCTCAGAAAGGGGATGCGGTACAGCGGTGGGAACTTTTTCAGTCACAACGGTGGAATTGGTGCACAGTGCACGCAAAACACTTTTGGCCACATTGAGGCTCACGGGAGAGCCGCCGGCTTGCAAAAGGCGTACGGCATTGATGAGGTCGGATTCAATGGCTGACTTTAAAACGTAACCCGTAGCACCGGCTTCGATGGCGTTCACAATGTGAGGATCGTCTTCGCTATTGGCCAAAATCATCACGTCGCTCTCAGGGTACTTCTCATTGACCCAAGAGACAATTTCCAGACCAAAGCCATCGGGTAAGGTCAAATCAATGACAAGCGTCTCAAAAGGATAGGTGTCAATAAGTTTTTTAGCGGTCGATTTTGTTTCGGCAGTGCCGATGATGCGAATGTCTTTTTCAGCACCAATGACGCGCTCCATGCGATCGCGGATATGAGCGTCATTTTCAACAATCAAAATTCTCAATACTGCAGCCATAAGGTATAAGCTCCGAGCAATCTCGGGTACGACTTTTCGAAATTTTTAACCCCCATATTCTAACAAAGGATGGTGCGACAAAATCGCTTAAAAATGTTAACTTTTTGCCATTTCGATGGTCTTAGGCGGTAAGATTGAAAAAGCGTTGTTTTAACTAAAAGAGAATAAGGAAAACGAATGTCAATCAATCGCCGAGAAGCCCTCTTGACCGGTTTGGCCGGGTTGTTGGCAGCGGGCATTGCCCAAGCCAAGCCCGCCGTTGTTCCTCCGATTTGGGACGGCAAAAAAATGTACGAGTCTTTGGAAAAAGACGGCACCGGGTTTACGAATCCTGCTGCCGCCGGCAGCCCCAAAGCGTATGTCATTTTCGATACGCAGTGTCCTGATTGCATTCGTTTGATGGATCGTTTGCGTCCCCTGTTGGATCGTGTTCAAATCACGTTTTTCCCGATTGCTTTTATGAATCCGCATTCCGATCCGCAAGCCACCGTCATTTTGACGGCCAAAGACCCCTTTGCCAAGCTTGAAGAACATCATGTGCACTTTCGCGATCCGAACTTCCGAGGCCTTCAATATGACATTACGAAGTTGCCGATGGATGTGCGCCAAAAGGTTTGGACCAATACCAAACTGCACCGCCGAAGCGGTTGTCGAGCCGTGCCTTATGGGGTCTTTAAAAATGCCAAGGGTGAGTTCATTCCCTTTGACGAAAACCTCAATACCGATGAGTTAGCAGCAGTATTTGGTTTAAAGTGATTGCTTTTTGACAAAGGCCTCGAAGATTTTCGGGGCTTTTGCTTATTTTGGCGTCAAAAAATCAAACCGATAGTGTTAAAGTAAAAGTAATAGTGAAAGTGTCATCTGAATGTCATATTGTTTCGTAACAATGTGCACTTAAAGTACTTGTTAAGTAAGGAACTCTTATGCCCACCGAAAATGCAGAGATTAAGTTAGTTGTGAGTGAAGAACCGGTCAAAAAAGACGAGGTGAAAGCATCGGCTCGAGCCGCGAAAAAGCCAGCCGTGCGTCGCACAAAAACCTCATCTTCCGCTAAACCCGCCAAGACGGTAAAAAGCGTTAATGTTTCATCGAGTGCCAAACCTGTTGACGTAACCGACCCTACCTACTACTTAAATCGTGAAATCAACTGGATTGATTTTGATAGTAAGGTTTTAGAGCAAGCTAAAGACGCAACCGTTCCGCTTTTGGAACGCGTGAAATTCTTGTCGATTTTTTATAACAATCTCGATGAATTTTTCATGGTGCGCGTAGCCAACGTTTGGAAGCAAGTGCAAAGCGGTGCGGATCCGACGGGCGCTGACAAACTTTCGCCTCGCCGTCAATTTTCAGAAATCGGTCGTCGTGTGCGTGAAATTTGCGATGAAGCCGAGCTTGTTTGGAAAAAGCAAATTGTGCCGGCCCTGGATAAAAAGGCCATTCGTATCGTCAAGTACGCAGACCTTGCCGAGAAAAAGCGTCAAGCGTTGGATGCGTTTTACGATAGCGATATCTATCCGGTCTTAACGCCGCAAGTGATTGACTCCGGTCACCCCTTCCCGCTCGTTTCCAACTTGAGCATTAACTTCATCATGGAATTGGTGGATGCGAAAAATCCCAAGGATGTTCGTCATGCACGCTTGAAGTGTCCGGATAACTTACCGCGATTTCTTTTCTTACCGCACGGCAAAGAAGAAATTCATCCCGATTTGAGTTTTGATCCGGGCTATACCGAAGTCGATGTCGTTTTGATTGAAGATTTGGTTGAAGAGCGTATGCATCGACTCTTCCCGGGTTTTAATGTTAAAGCGGTGGGGCAATTCCGAGTCACGCGTAATACCGATGTGGAAATCGAAGAAGACGAAGCCGATGACTTGTTGGCAGCGGTTCGCGACTATGTGGATCAACGTCGCTTTGGTGACATCATCCGCGTTGAAATGGGGCGCGGAATTCCTGTTCGTTTAGCTGACCTTTTGATTGAATATTTGGACGTCAAACCCCATCAAGTCTATAAGCAAAAGATTCCGTTGGCCTTTTCTGCTTTCATGGGGCTCGGTTGCATTGATCGACCGAAGTTGCAATACAAACCCGATCGCACGAAGCTTGTGAAAGAGTTGGATATGGAAAACGACTGTTTTGCCTCGATTCGCAAGCAAGACATCGTGATGTATCACCCCTACGATCGCTTCCAAGGCGTGCTCAATTTCATTGAACAAGCCGCACGTGACCCGAAGGTCGTGGCCATTAAACAAACACTTTACCGTTGCGGTAGCGATTCGCCCGTGATTCGCAGTTTGTTAGAAGCGCGTCGTCGTGGCAAGCAGGTAACGGCTGTCGTGGAATTAAAGGCTCGTTTTGACGAAGAGCGAAACATCAACTGGGCCGAAGAGTTGGAACGCGCAGGCGTTAATGTGGTCTACGGTTTTGTGGGTTTAAAGATCCACGCCAAGCTTTGTTTGGTCGTGCGCCGTGAAGCCGATGGCATTCATCGCTATGTTCACGTGGCTACCGGTAACTACAATGCGTCGTCAGCCAAGATTTACACGGACTTGGGCATTTTGACCGACGATGAAGATATCTGCGCTGATGTCACCGATTTATTTAACGTGATGACCGGTTGCGGTCGTGTCGATGCCTATCGCAAGATTTTGGTCTCGCCCAATACGTTGCGTCCGTCTTTGATGAAATTAATTGACGACGAAATTCGTTTGCATCAAGAGCACGGTAATGGTCACATTATTTTGAAATGCAACCAATTGGTCGACGGTGGCGTTATTGCTGAGCTTTATCGCGCATCGTTAGCCGGTGTGAAGATTGAATGCTTGGTGCGCGGTATTTGTTGCTTGCGCCCCGGGGTTCCCGGTTTGTCGGCAAATATTACCGTTCGCTCTATTGTGGGCCGCTATCTTGAGCACGCTCGTGTGTATTGGTTTAATCACAACGGTGACGAGCAAATGTATATTGGCAGTGCCGACATGATGAACCGTAACCTCAACGGTCGTATTGAAGTCTTGGCACCGATTTCAAGCGCCAAGATTCGCAAAAACATCATGGAACGTATTTTGCAATTGCAATTAAACGATACGGAACAGGCTTGGCAGATGAATGCCGATGGTACGTACACGCGCTTGCGCCCCTTCAGAACCAATAAGCGCATTGATTCTCAAAGTGCTAGCCATCATACAAAGCATTTGTACTAGAAAAGGTCAGTAGTTATGACGCAGAAAGCTTATACCGATTTAAAAGATGAGCAACTGGAGACGATGGGTTTCGTTCGTCCCAATCCGACCGTTAAACGTGTGGGGTTTGTGGATTTGGGCAGTAACTCGTCACGTTTAACGATTGTGGAATTTGATATTCGCGGTCGTGTGACGATTCTCGATCGCGTCAAAAGCATGGTTCGCTTGGGGGAAAAGGCGTTTGAAACGAAAGAACTTCAGCCCCAGGCCATGGCTCGTGCGCTCACGTGCCTTGATGAGTTTGTGAAGGTTTGTGACTCTTTCGGTGTAAAGAAAATCGTGGCCGTGGGGACGGCTGCGCTTCGCATCGCCAAAAATAGTCAAGCCTTTGTTGATGAAGTCAAAGCCAAAACCGGCATGGACTTAAGTGTTATTTCCGGTGAGGAAGAGGCGCGTTTGATTCGTGTGGGGATTTGGGATGCCTTCCCCAAAACGAAAGACGCTTTCCTTTTTATCGATATCGGCGGTGGCAGTACCGAGCTCTCTGTGTCTTCTCGCAGTGACATTGAAGTGCTTGAGAGCTTAAATGTCGGTTGCGTGATGGTCACGGACGCCTTTACCCAAACGAAGACGGGGAAGGTCAGCGCGACCGTTTTTGAAAAAATGCAAGCCTTGGCATTGCGAAAGATGCAATATGCTTTGGCGGACATTAAGGCCGTCAATTATCGAGCTGCGGTTGCCAGTAGCGGCACGGCTCAAGCGTTAATGGCCTTTGCCCAATCTCAACGGGGAACGACCAATCCCTTAGAAGTGTGCCCTGAAGGGGTGGTGTTACCGTTGGCGGATTTAGAAAACGCTGCTAAAGCCCTTTGTCAGATGACCATGAACCAACGCCGTACCCAAGCCGGATTTAGTCCCGCTCGAGCCGAAGTGATTGTGGGTGGGGCTGCTATTTTGGTGCAATTGTTAAAGGCTTTAAAGCTTGAAAGCGTCATTGTGACTGCCAGCAACCTTCAAGACGGTCAGGTGGTTGATTACATCGATCGTCATTACCCAAAAGAAGGTCAGAAAGAAAATTATTGGCGTCGCAAGAGCGTGAAGCGCTTAGCAAAACGTCATCACTATCAAAAGCCTCATGCCAAACACTTAAAGCAATTGGCATTGGGTATCTATGCTTCAGCCATTGAGGAAAAATTATGTGCCACTCAAGAGGGCTTAGAAGAGCTCTTGGGTTATGCGGCACGCATGCACGACATCGGTATCGATATCGGTTACGATCGTCATCATGAGCATGGGGCCTACTTGGTGCGCCACAGCTCTCTTTTAGGGTTCACAGAGCATGAAATTATGGTGATGGCGCGCATGGTCTTTATGCACGGACGACCCTCATCGACTTTACCGCAGTTTCTCGAAGGCTGCGTGGTGACACAAGCCGAAAAGATGGCCGGTCTTTCGCTTTTCTTGGCTGAAAACTTGGATCGCACGCATCGCTCATTAGTGAAAGAAGCACGCTTTGTGAGAAAGTCTCAAGGATTAGTTCTAGAAGTCAATGCTCAAGCGCCTGCGCCCATTGAAAAGAGCACGTTGGAAAAACTCAAGAAACACTTAAAGAAGGTGTTGGGTGAAACGGTAGAGGTGGATTTCCATGAACAAACGCCAGAACCCACCATCACGATCATCGAAGAGTAGTTAACCTTTTTCTTCCATCGGAACCACTTTTGAGACCTTTTGGCAGCGCGTCGTAAACCAAGCGACGCCTCCCATGAGGCTTGCCACGCTCATTAGTACGGCTCCCGCACCAATCACAGTCCCTGCAGCACCAAATAAAATCGGCAATGTGGTGTGGCAGACATTAATGAGCATCGTTCGCAATCCCAAAGCTTCACCCACACGGCCTTCGGGCGACTGGGTATGAAGGAGAGACATCACATTGGGTTGCGAAGAACCAAGCGCTAAGCCTAAGAGAAACGCCACAGCGCAAAGCGCGTAGAAGTCATCAAAAAGCGGGAAGAGGAAGTAGCTCAAAGCCCCAAAGCTAAAGGCAAAGGTGAGCGTTTGCCATTCTGTCAAATGCTTGGCAATCCAAGGCATAAAGAGTCGGACGACAAAGGTGGCTGAAGCGAAAAAGCCCAAAATCCAACCGATTTGCGTTGCACTTAATCCAATGGACGTCCCATAAATCGGGATCATAAAGTTCTGTAAATCCCAAGCCATGGACATGAAGGAGCTCACAATCAACACGTTTCTGACGTGAGGAATGCGCATTAATTCAAAGTTGCCCTTGCGACGAGGAGGTTTTTTATTGCTCCAGGCATCCGGTAAGAGTTTTCTGACGGCAAAAAGAAAGATGCATAAGCCTGTCAAAGCCGTTGAGAGCGCAAAGACATAAGCGCTGCGATAGCTAATGTAGTCAATGAAGTAACCGCCAATAATCGGAGCTGTAAAACCGGCCGCTGAAAAGCCCATCGCCAAAATGGCAAAGTGCGTCGTTCGGTTGCGATCGTTTGATAGGTAGCCAATTAATTGTTGAATGGCCATTGCCAACAGCATCAGACCTACGCCATTGATAATGCAGGCGAGGTACAAGGGCCACAAGCCATAGACGCTCGTTGGCAAAACAGAGGGAATCGTGGAAGCGACGGCTGAGATCAATACACCGTAAAGGATGGGCTTTTTTGGACCAATGTTATCGATCCATTGACCGCACCGAATGGCAAATAAGGCAGGAACAAAGGCAAAAAGCGCCATCATAATGCCCACTTCGAGCGCAGAAGCCTGTTCGTGTAACGCATCTAGCGAGCAGGTAACACGATTGGTCACGCATCCGATATGGACGATGACCGTTAATAGAACAATCTTAATAATTTGAGTGGGCCAAGTCATAAATATTGGAAAGCCACAGTACGTTACGCGCACTGTGGCTTCTGCCTCAATCGACTAAATTACAAAGTTTTACTTGCGGATAATGAGCAACGGGATATCGGCAATGGAAGCAATGCGCATGGCAGTTGAACCCATCACGGCGCTCTTGAAGCGACCGTAACCGTGAGAACCCATCACCAAAATATCGAGTTCGCGCTTCTTGCAGTAAGCAGCGATTTCGTCACCGGGGTTACCGACCAAGCAAACTTCCTTGGGCTTGATACCGGCTTGTTCGAAAAGCGGAAGCACGGGATTCACGGCTTCAGCAAATTCGCTCTTTTGTAATTCAACGACTTCGTCTTCGCTCAAGGCGGGCAATGCCATACCGGTCATGTCGGGCATAACGGCACCGGCATAATCGCTCACCGTATTGATGATATGGAACGTTGCGTCCTTGCCACCGAAGAGAGGCAATTGCTTAACAACGTAATTAACAGCGGCCGTACCGAAATCAGAACCGTCAACGGCGATACCGACGTTCAAGGCATCCGTTTCCGGAGCGCTCTTATCGCGCAACATCAAAAGCGGAACCTTGGTCAAAGCCAAAACGGCATTGGTCACGGAACCAAAGAGCAAGCCCTTCAAGGCAGAACGGCCGTGAGAACCCATGATCAAGAGGTCAACATTTTGTTCTTCAGCGATTTCAGCAATCACTTCCGCCGGCGTACCGATCTTGGAGACTTCTTCAGCCTTCATACCGGATTTCTTCAAAATATTGCGGACAGCCTTGAATGCCTTTTCGCTTTCGTCTTCGTAGTAATCGGAAAGAGCTTCACGGCTAACAAGACGACTGGCGCGAGCCGGTAACGGAGGTTGGACATTCAAAAGCACAACTTCAGGGTCTTGACCAATCAAAGTCGTACGACTGGCAACAAAAGCAACCGCATTGTCACTGTAAACGCTACCATCAACGGGAATAAGGATCTTCATAAACTATCCCTTCATATTTAAAAATTTACAATTCAGTTCAAACTCTACATCTATGTGACAGTAAAGCGAACCATGGTCTCGAAACGGCCACTTACAACAGTCTTCGAGCAGAGAGAGCTCGGGTCAGTGAAGAAAAATCATCGAAAATCTCGAAAAATATTCTTCAATCTCCTTACAATCACTTTAACCTTATTTGATGACGATTTCTAGCCCTGATACACAATATTGTGTGCTTTTTATCAACATATATGAATACAAATGACTATAGACGCTTCGGAGGCATTTCTCGACTCTTCGGGCGCGATAATTTTGAAAAACTCCAAAACGCTCATGTTTGTATCGTGGGTGTGGGTGGCGTAGGCAGCTGGGCGGTTGAAGCCATGGCTCGTACGGCTATCGGTCGTATCACGATTGTTGATGGCGATACGGTGGCCGAAAGCAACACCAACCGACAATCTCACGCAATGGATGGCAACTATGGATTAAAGAAAGTTGACGTGTTGGCTCAACGCATCAAAGCCATTAATCCTGCGGTTGAAGTGGTTGCTTGTGACACGTTTGTCGATGAAACGAATTTTGACGAGGTGATCGGTCGTCCTGACATGGTTTTGGATTGCATTGATTCTTTGAAAGCGAAAGCGCAGTTAATCGCTTGGGCAAAGAAAAATGACATTGCCTTAATCGTGAGTGCAGGGGCCGGTGGCCGAGTGGATGCAACGCGTGTGAAAGTCGATGATTTGGCTCGTGTTTCAGGAGACGGTTTAGTCTCAGCTTTGCGCACTAACCTTCGCAAACATTACGGTTTCCCCAAAGGTAGCGCTCAGAGCAAAAGTACCAAATTTGGTTTTCCCTGCGTTTATAGCGATGAACCGGTTTTGCCCAGTCAAGACGGTGAGGATGGTTTTGGTGTCTTTGTGGGAGTGACGGCGGTTTTTGGCATGACCATGGCATCGCTGGCAGTGAGGGCTTTGCTAGAAAAATAGGGGTCTTTACCAAGAATTGCTTAGCGTGACAAAAAACCTTGATAAATGTCAGAGATTTCTTGCCCAATTTATACAAAAAAGTCCTAAACTAAAACAAAAGAACACTTTTCCCGGAGTGACTATGTATAAAAAGATTCTTGTGCCGATTGATGGTAGTGAACTCTCTTATCAAGCTGTTGAAGGTGCTGCCAAGTTTGCAGCTCCGATGAAAGCAAAGATTGTGCTTTTGACCGTGATTGAACCCTATTCTTATACGAATTTAAGTGAATATCGCCCGGAAAGCATTACGCAATATGACCAACGAGTTAAAGACCAAGCAATGGATCGCTTGGAACAAGCTCGTGATATTTTGGAAAAGACCGGTATTGAAGTCACACCTTGCTCGAAGAAGTCCTTCTCGCCCTCTGAAGCGATTATGGAGGTGAGCGAAGAGCTCGGTTGTGACTTGATCTTTATGGCTAGCCACGGTCGTAAGGGGTTGGCCGCTGTGTTGTTGGGCAGTGAAACGCAAAAAGTGTTGACGCACTCAAAGTTGCCGGTGGTCGTTTTTCGTTAAGAATCTGTTAGCTTTCTAGCATTTGAATTGAGGGATGTGCAGTTGTGCGTCCCTTTTTTCGTCCTTGTCAGATTGGATGGTCAGAATAATCGTGGGTAAATCGAATGGAATCGAATGGAAAATCGTATGAAACTCAATTTAAATGACAGTTCCTTTGTTTTTGACAGCGAAATTGTTTCCTTACTTCTAGAAATTGAAGAATTCAAAGGAAGTTGGAAAGCTTATGGCAATCTTGCACCTGAACGATTAAGGGAACTTCAGCGTATTGCCACTATTGAAAGTGTGGGTTCATCCACTCGTATTGAAGGCAGTAGACTTTCTGATGCAGAGGTTTCTCGAATTATGGCGGGGTTATCCTCAAAATCTTTTGCCACGCGAGATGAGCAGGAGGTGGCAGGATATGCTTTGCTGCTAAATCGATATCAAGTCAAAAAGTCAGGATCTAACAACAATCAATATGACCGATTGTTGTTAGATCAAGCTTTGTTCTGGTTTTTCAATTTTGTGTTCCCAAGCACTTTCTTTGCTTTTTCAACACCCTCAATCCACAAACTGTGTCGGAGTAACACATAGCGAGCTTTGACTCTCCCGTTAAACATGGCGGGTATTAACTCTCGATTCGCTTTGAAAATAAAAGCCGCCATATGACCGATAAAAAGCACGATCGTTAAGAACATACCGAGGTTATGCAATTGCGCGAGCCAAAAAAGTGCGGGATCGGGAAGGTCAATACCGGCTAAGTTTTTTCCTGCCTTTAGAAGTCCCGTCACAATCACTAAGGTAAAAACAACAGCAAACCCCGCCCAGGCTAAACGTTGCTCAGGCAAATATTTCTCTGACGGCGGTTCTTCTAGTCCTGTCAGCAAGGCTTTGATAATCGCAATACTTTTAACCAAATCACCTTTTTTCGGAACGATGTCAAACTGTGCATCCAACGCATGGATCGTTACGTGGAAAACACACAAAAAAATAAAAATCAGACCAAAAATGTAGTGCCAGGTTAATGTGGCGAAATAGTCTGCCGTCCACGGAGCAATAAGTGTTAAGCCGTAGCGCTTGGCCACAGGCATTTGCAAAATCCCCGTGGCAATGAGACCGAAGCAGGAAAGTGCAATTCCCCAATGGACTAAACGATTTCTTAGACTTTGACGAAGAATGGTCATGGTCTATTCCTCCTTGTCCGAAGAATTCGCTTTTGAGGTCAACTTTTTGCGTTGTCGCAAAAGATAGGCAGCACCGACAGCCGCAAGGGGAGCGGCTAAAGTGGCTTTTGCCCAACCTGAAGACGCTTGAAGTTGGGGGGCTGTTTCTTGGAAGCCGGCTCGGCCGTTGTTCTTTTTATCAACGCCTGATTGAGTCAACGATTTTTGAAGTGTCTCAAAAGGAACGGAAGAGATATACCACGTAGCTGTACCGCCATTTTCCTTTTGTCCGTAGATATAGCGACCGTCTGCCATTTTTTGGATTTCTTTTTCAATCACCTTTAACGGAGCAAAAATCATTGCTCCTTTCGGGCAGGCTTGAGCGCACGCCGGTGTCTCTCCCTTTTGCAAACGATCGGCGCAAAAGTCGCACTTGTACATCACGCCGCCTCCAGCAAATTTGGGCGCAATGTCAAGGTAAAGGCCAACGCCCGCTTGACGTTGCGGCACTTCCCACGGGCAGACATCGCGACACTTTGCGCCACCAAAACAAACATTGGGATTGATGCCCACAGCGCCTTGCTCAGACTTATCAATGGCGCCAAAGGGGCAGATTTTTCGACAAGGAGCGTCAAAGCAATGCATGCAACGGCGCGGTGCGTAAACCGTGCGGTTGCCGACTTGAATCGTCTCGACGTAGAGCCAGTTGTAGGGCGTTAAACGGTCAATACGATTTCGGTCATCGGAGAAGTCCTTAAATTTTTTCTGAGGCCAATAAGGTTTAAGCGGCTTTTGAGGTTCGGGAAATTTCGTTTGGTTTTTCTCTTGACACGCCTTTACGCACGCCGGAATCGGGTGACCGGTACAACCGTTACAACGATCCAAATCAATGACACTCACCCATTGGTCATTTGCGGGTGATTGTGCATGGGTTTGAGTGGCGCTCACCGCTAAAGAAGTAAAAACTGCACTTTTGAGGAAGGTTCGTCGATCGGTCACAAAACCTCCGGAAATAAGGAATGAGTAACAATTTTTATTGTAGATAGATTTGTTGAGAATTGGTGGAGAGAGGCACGGAGAAGTCTTGGTTTCTATGGCACGAATAGAAATTGAGACAAGAAATTGAAGTTCAAAGTTCAAAAGAGAGACTTTTGAGGAGGCTTAGCGAAAGCCCTGTCGGGGAGGGAAACTTGACGCACAAAAACAAAGAAGGGACAGTTTTTCAACCATCCCTTCAGTGCTTTTAGCAAACTTGCTGAATTAGGCCATAGCCTTGATAGCAGCAGACAAGCGGCTCTTATGACGAGCAGCAGCGTTTGCGTGCAAAATGTTCTTGCGGGCCATCGTGTCGATAACGATTTGAGCCAACTTGAAAGATTCAGCGGCAGCAGCCTTGTCACCAGCAACGATCAACTTGCGAACGGCCTTGATGGCGGTACGGTATTGAGAACGTTGAGCAGAAAGGTGCTGATTGCGCGCAACAGCTTGACGAGCGCGCTTACGAGCTTGTTTGGTATTAGCCATTGTTTTTCCTTGCCTTATTAAAAAGTTACGGCTGTTAAATGACAGCCGCTTTCAAAGGCATTAAGCATTTAAAAGGACGCTTCAGCAAAGGGAAGCGGCTGGTAATTCTCTGTTTTCCAATGAGTTTTCAAGCGTTCTCTCGGGCATAGTTAAACGTCCACGAAGAACGACCCCTTGGAAAAGTGCTTAACTATACCAAAAAGTTTCAAACCTCTCAAGCTCTTAGATGAATTAAATTGCTAATGTTTTCAT
>CAJLGW010000007.1 GCA_905206345.1 uncultured Sutterella sp.
AGCACGATTGACATGGATCAACGTACTCCTGAACTAGTTAGGCGGGAGTTTGGGTCCAAAGTGGGCGCTTTTTTGCACTCTCAGAAAATGTCAGCCAAAACCAATGCATTTTGCTTAGATTTTCCCTCCTGACTTTCCCCAATGCCTGTTATCTCAGAACCTTGAAGCGCTCATAATTAAACGCATCCAACACATTTTCATTGCATTTAAACGCAATAAGGAGTCTCGTATGTTGGGAATTCTGATTGTCTTTGCTTCGGTCTTTGCGGCCGCTTATCTTATTATCAAAAAGTACTATGCTCCGGGTGTTTTGCTTTTTGTGGGTTTGATCACTTTAAGTGTCGTCACGATCATTTCGCCCGATCCGATTTTAACGGGCAAAAAAGCGACTAACTTAGCCGCTCTTGATATCGTCCAAATCGTGACCAATTTACTTCAAACGCGTACGGCCGGTTTGGGTATGAACATTATGGCCATTGCTGGTTTTTCCTATTATATGGACAGAATCGGTGCCTCGAAGGCCTTGGTGCGCTTGAGTATCAAACCGCTTGAAATGATTCATTCGCCTTACTTGGTGATGACGGCGGGTTTTGCTTTAAGCATGCTTTTGAACGTATTTATTCCGTCGGCAGCCGGTCTTGCTTTGTTGTTGATGGTTTCGCTTTATCCCGTTTTGATTGCTGCGGGTGTGTCTCGTCAATCGGCCGCTGCTACGATTTTGGTGGGTGGTTGTACCTGCTTCGGTCCTTCGGGATCCAACTCTTTGTTGGCCGCCGACTTAACCAACATGCACGTGATGGACTTTTTCTTAAATGTCCAATGGCGAATCGGTTGGTTTATCGTCCCGTTCATGCTCGTTGCTCACTTCTTTGTCCAACGCTATTTCGATAAGAAAGATTTGGCAAGAGGTAAGTTAACGCAAGCCGACTTTGAATTGCCTAACGTCGAACAAGACGACAAGACAACGCAATCGGTGCCTGTCTTTTACGCCATTTTCCCGTTGGTTCCGGTGTTCTTGCTCTTTGTTTTCTCACCCTTGGTTTATAAGGGCATTCGTATGGAAGTGGTGACGGCATTGATTACCTCCATGCTCATTGCCTTTGTTGTTGACGGTTTGCGTCGCAGAAACCTCAAAGACTCGTTAGAAACCCTGCGTGCTTACCCGCAAGGCATGGGTAAGGTCTTTACCTCCACTGTCTTTTTGATCGTGTGCGCTGAAGTCTTTGCAGCGGGTCTGACGAAGTCGGGTGGTATCAATACGATTATTCAATCGGTCTCTTCCATGGATGCTGGTGCCGTGGCGGTCTTCACCGTTATGTTCTTGATTGTGGTGTGTTCTGCCATGGTGACGGGCTCGGGTAATGCTTCGTTCTTTAGCTTTGCACCGATGATTCCTGACGCAGCAGCTCACGTGGGTGGTAATGCCGCCTTCATGTTGTCACCGCTTCAATTGTCTAGCGGTATGGGTCGCTCGATGAGTCCGGTGGCTGGTGTCACGATCGCCGTGGCCGGTTTAAGTGGCGTGGATCCGTTCCAACTGATTCGTCGCTCGATTCCGGTGATGATTGTTGCCATTGCCGCAACGTATGTACGTTCTGTCATGTTGATCTGATGAAAGAATGTCAAAATGAGTCAATCCATTTTTGAAGAAATGATTGCCACTCGCCGGGCGTTGCATCAACGCCCGGAAGAAGGCTGGACGGAGTTTGAAACCACCTATTTGGTGGTTAATCGCTTAAAAACTTTGGGCTTTAAAAAGGTTTTGGTGGGACACGAAATCATTGATCCAGATTGGGTTATGGGACGCAGTCCCGACTTGATTAAGCGTGAGATTGCCCGAGCCATTGCCAATGGGGTTCCGGCGTCCTTTATTGAAGAAATTGATGAGTTAACGGGTTGTGTTGCCGTCTTAGAAACCGGTCGCAAGGGCCCGGTGAGTGCTTTCCGATTTGATATGGATGCGCTTTTAATCGAAGAGACGGCCGACGAAAACCATCTTCCCAATAAAGAGGGTTTCCGCTCTCAACGCAAGGGAATCATGCATGCTTGCGGGCACGATGGACATACAGCTTTGGGCTTGGCTGTTGCGCGTTGGGTCATTGAAAATCAAGATCATCTAACGGGCACAATCAAGATTGTTTTCCAACCCGCAGAAGAAGGTGTTAGAGGGGCCGTTGCCATAGCCCACTCTGGCATTTTGGATGACGTCAATGTCATTCTTGCTTCGCACTGTGGCGGCGTGATTGAACCCGGAGAAATCGGTTTAGTGCATAGCGGCGTGTTAGCCAGTACCAAGTTTGATATTTCTTTCACCGGTACTCCGTCTCATGCTGGCAACCAACCTCACAAAGGTCATAGTGCCTTGATGGCAGCTTGCGCAACATCAATGATGTTGGTCGGCATTCCGCGTCACGGCGATGGAGCTTCACGCGTGGCCGTTGGTCGTTTAACGGCCGGCGAAGGTCGAAACATTACGCCGGTGCATGCCTTCATCCAAGCTGAAGTGAGAGGCGAGACGGCAGAAGTAAATGACTATATGGGTCGAGCCGTTGAAACGATTGTCAAAGGCAATGCATTGGCTTACGAAGTTGAGGCAGAGGTCAAACGGGTGGGGGACGCGACAACAATCGTGGACTGCCCTGAAATCTTAGACATTGTTCGTGAGGTTGCTAAGACCGTTGATGGTGTCAAGAACGTGGTTGATTTAAGGCGTCCTGCCGGCAGTGAAGACTTCACCATGATGCTCAAGCGTGTAGTCGATCACGGAGGACAAGGCGGGCTCTTTCGCTGGGGTTGCCGACATCACGGCCATCATAAAGCCGATTTTGATATCCAGGATACGCAAAGTATGCCCATGGCTTTTGGCGTATTTACGGGATTTATCGATCGGATTAATGGTCAGCATTAACAGTATGGGAAAGGGGTGCATGGCGCCTCTTTTCCTTTGAGAGAAAATCAGCAATGATTTGGGGCGTATTACTGAGCGTTTGTAGCATCTTAGCGATTGTGTCTTGGAGCAGCCACCTTGGAAAGGCGAGTGCCAAGACGGGTGCCGGGTTGGTCAGTGGTCTTATTTTAGGGACCATTATCGGTGGCGCCTGCACGATTGGGACGGCTCAGTTAGCCTTTCTCTATGGGATGAGCGCTTGGTGGTATTGCTTGGGAGCGGGTCTGGCTTGCCTTGTCCTCGCCTTTGGTTTTTCCAATGCGATTCGCAAGGAAAGTGGTCGAACGCTTTTAGGTATTGTGGGCAAAGTATATGGGCGTCGGGTTGGTCTTGCGGCATCTTTTTTAAATTCTTTCGGCACCTTCATCAATATCCTATCCCAACTTATTGCTGCCACTTCGGTTATTGCTGTCATTGCTCCCAATATGTCTTTGGTGTCGGCGTTATTTCTTTCCATGTTTTTCATGGCTGCTTATGTGGTCGTAGGGGGATCGAAAGGCGCCGGGATGGCCGGTCTTGTCAAACTCGTTTTAATCTACATTTCAATGGTCGTTTGCGGCTATTTGGTCTTAAAGATGAGCGGTGGATTGGGGGCCGTGATTGATGGTGCGCAGACCCTCACTCAAACCACAGGTATTAACTTTTTAAGTTTCTTTGGTCGTGGTATAGGAGTCGATCTTGGAGCTTGTGCGTCGCTGATTGTCGGCGTGACAACCACGCAAATTTATGCTCAGGCGCTCACCAACGCCAAAGACGATCGTTCAGCACGATTAGGGGCTTTGGTTAGTAGCATCATGGTGGCCGCCATTGGCGCCGGTGGCGTACTGGTGGGGCTTTATATGCGGATGAATTTCCCGGACATTCCCGCAAAAACGGCCCTTACGCAGTTTGTTCTCAATTACATTCCCGGTACCTTGGGCGGGATTGTCCTCGGTACCTTATTGATTACCGTGGTTGCTTGCGGAGCTGGGTTAACGTTAGGTATTGCGACGATTATCAATAAGGACATCATTCAAGCCTATACCAAGCGTTTTTCAGACGTTCGTCGTCAATTGGTTTTGCAAAAAGTGCTTATTGTCGCGGTGCTTTTTGTTGCAACGATTTTCTGTATCTTGCTCGAAAACGATGTGATTTTAAGTTATGCCTATCTTTCGATGGCCTTGCGCGGGACGGTCGTTTTGGCACCGCTTTGTTGCGCACTGTGGTTTAAAGGGCAAATTAAAGGTTATTACGCCTTGGGGTGTGTCTTTTTAGGCCCGATCTCTGTCGTTCTCTTAAAGTCGATCGGTTTTTCTGCTTTTGATCCGCTCTTTGTCGGTCTTGGGTTGACCTTCGTTCTCATGGGTGTGGGATTCGTCCGCAACCGTCAAAAACAGTAACAAACAAAAGTGTGTTTGACCCCCTGAATATTAAAAATTTTTCCCTGATTTAATTAAACTTGTGGGGTTGAATTTTTGAACGAATTTTTGTTGTTTTCCCAAGAATGTTAAATCTATTTTTCTCCTTTAAGGACCGTTTAACGCGAAGCCGTTATTGGCTCGTGATGTTGACGTGGCTCGTGATTCGTATCGGTGTCCCTTATATGTGGTTTTGGTACGATAGCTATGATTTGGCAAGCGTCGGTATAGAAGACGTGACGGCCAATCCTGAGCTCTGGGAAGAAACTTCTCAAATCTATTTTGCGTTGACGTTAATTTCCGCTGTTTCGATGATTTCAGCCTCCGTGCGTCGCCTCCATGATATAAGTGCTAGCGGTCTTTGGGCGTTGATGCACTTTTTGCCCGGTTTAGAATTTATTTTTATCCTTATCATCGGGTCGATTTCATCCACGCGCGGCGCCAATGAATATGGCTTAAATCCCAATGGGGACAATAACTTCTATATCCCCGGTGCAAACGAAGAAATGCGTGTGCGTGAATTACAAATTTTGTCGCAACTTTTCGAAAAAGGTCAGTTGACCGAAGAAGAGTTTCAAAAAGCCAAAAGCAAACTTTTGAAGGGTTAAAAAGAATGAAAATTCAAAAAGATACGTTGGTGACGATGTCCGTGCAAATGTACGATTTGCAAAAGAACTTACTTGAAACGGCAGAAGACTTGGCCTACTGGCACGGTCATGGTGACATTTTCCCAGTCATTGAAGCTGCCTTAGAAGGTAAGCAAGCGGGCGAAACGCTTACCATTGAACTCGAACCTGAAGAGGCTTTTGGTGATTATGACGACAGCGCTTTGATCATTCGACCGGAAACGGACTTTGATGAAGGCGTGGAAGTCGGTTTGCAATACACGGAAATTCGTGGTGAAACTTTGGATCGCGTCTATCGTGTGACGGATATCGCTGAAGGCGTTGTGGTCTTAGACGGTAACCATCCGTTAGCTGGTTACGGTTTGCATTTTGAAATTAAGATTAAAGACGTGGCACCCGCTAAAGCAGAAATGGGTGCATCGGACGATGTCGTGGTGCCGAATTTCTTGCAAATCACGGACAAAAAGGTTGATGTTTTTGACTCTGATGAAGAAGACGATCCGACCGCGACTCGCCACTAAGGACTATCGGTCCGAAACGATGTCGTTAGCCTTGTCTTTTAAGCTATAGAGAAGATCTAAGGCTTGACGGGGCGAGAGCTGATCGATATCCAAGTTGTTAAGCTCCTCACAGAGCAAGAAAGAGGGCTCGATTTCGGGCTCTTTTTCATTATCCATTTCGATTAACGGATCAACGGCAAAGAGATCCAACTGTTCATTCGTATGAGAGCGGCTTTCAAGCTCAGCAAGCATGTTACGAGCACGACGAATGACGCTATTGGGAACCCCTGCTAACTGAGCAACAGCAATCCCATAACTTTGGTTGGCAGGGCCTTCTTTGACTTCGTGCAAAAAGACAATACGGGACTTGTTTTCAACGGCAGCCACATGAACGTTGGCAACTTCGGGGGCCGTTTGGGCAAGTTTGGTTAATTCAAAGTAGTGCGTTGCAAAAAGCGTGAAGCTCTTTTTCACCAAAGCTAATTCATGAGCAATGGCGCCGGCCAAGCTCAGTCCATCAAACGTTGAGGTGCCGCGACCGATTTCGTCCATCAACACCAAGCTTTGCTCTGTGGCCTGATGCAAAATAGCAGCGGCTTCCGTCATTTCCACCATAAAAGTGGAACGCCCGCGAGCCAAGTCGTCACTGGCACCGATACGCGTCAAAATACGATCAACAGGACCAATTTTGGCGCTCGTGGCAGGGACAAAACTACCGATATGGGTAAGGAGCACAATTAATGCCACCGAGCGCATAAAGGTCGATTTACCGCCCATGTTGGGGCCGGTAATCACCAATAAGCGACGGCCGGGCATGAGCACGCAGTCGTTGGGCGTGTAGGTTTCAATAGCGTCTTCAACTACCGGATGACGAGCGCCTTCGAGTTCAATCCCAGGCACCTTCTCAAGACTGGGTTTAACCCAATTGGCTTTAATGGCGTGCGTTGCCAAGGCCATCAACACATCAATTTCACCGATAGCGATGGCGGCGTTTTGAAGATCGCGGATGTAGCGATCAGCAAACTCTAAAAGATCGTTATAGAGCTCTTTTTGAAGCTCCATCGAACGCTCTTGCGCGGAGAGCGCTTTATCCTCGTAAGCCTTCAATTCCGGCGTGATGTAACGTTCGGTATTTTTAAGCGTTTGCTTACGATGATAGTGAACGGGTACTTGATCGGCTTGTCCGCGAGAGACTTCAATAAAGTAGCCTTGAACGCGGTTATATTGCACACGCAAATTGCTAATCCCTGTGCTTTCTCGTTCACGCGCTTCAAATTCCACTAAAAAATTGCCGGCGTTATCACGCAACTCACGTAAGTTATTTAGCTCTTCGTTATAGCTACTAGCAATGACATCTCCATCACGCAAAAGCGTAGCGGGCTCGGGCAATAGTGCAGCGTCTAACTTTTCATAAAGAGCTGGGTCAATGACGAGGGCAGCAAGACGGTCAGCCAAGAAGGGATCGTCAATGACGCGAGCGTTGGAAACAATGAGGGCTAAATGAGGCAATGCATCACGAAGCGCAGCTAATTCCTTAGGGCGAATGCTCTTGAGGGCAATACGCGTGGCTAAACGCTCGAGATCGGGCAACGTCTTGAAGTGTTCTTTGAGACTTTCAAGAATATCTTCTGCTTCAATCAAAGCCCCTAAAGCATTGTGTCGAGCGGCAATTTCAGTGAAGTCACGCAAGGGGTTGTGCAACCACTGATGCAATGTACGAGAGCCCATGCCGGTTTTACAGTGATCCAGCAACGAGAATAACGTTGGGCCATCATCACCACGAAGCGTTTCGGTAAGCTCCAAATTGCGACGCGTAGCAGGGTCAATACCAACAAAACGCGTTTGAACTTCAAATACCGGGGGTAAGAGGTGAGGAATTGCCTCACATTGCGTCGTTTCAGCATATCCCAAAAGTGCGCCGGCAGCGCTAACGGCGTCGGGTACTTCATCCAAACCCCAAGCGCTAAGCGTTTGCACTTCAAATTGGTGCTTGAGTTTGGCTTCCCCATGGTCAGGACTAAAATGCCATTGGGGAAGGGGAGTGATGGTCGCATTTAAGTGCTCGGCTTGAAGGGTTTCCTTAAAGTCTTCGGGCACTAAAATTTCGCTCGGTCCAATGCGATAAATTTCGCTTGCAAGCTCTTCACGCGTGGTAAGAGCCGTATGGAATTGCCCGTTACTGAGCACAAGCCATGCTAAACCAACTCGATTTTTCTTTCCCTTCGCAGGCGAAACCGCCAATAACGAAGCATTTTGCTTTTGTGGCAAAAGTTCGTTTTCGGTAAGGGTGCCGGGCGTCACAATGCGGGCAAGTTCTCGCTCGAGCGGTCCTTTACTGGGGTCGCCCACTTGTTCGCAAATCGCAACAGAAACACCTAAACGAACCAAGCGAGCCAAGTATTGCTCCAAGGTCTTTTCAGGCACGCCCGCCATCGGAATGGGATTACCTTCCGTGTCGGTACCGCGAGAGGTGAGCGTGATGCCTAAGAGGCGATTGGCACGGATGGCATCATCAAAAAACGTCTCATAAAAGTCCCCCATCCGGTAAAGCAACAAAGTTGCAGGATGTTGGGCTTTGATTTCCAAGAAGCGACGAATGGCAGGGGTGTACCCTGCCAACGGATCGACTTCGGTTTTGGCGTTTTTATCGATACTCATGCCAAATCTTTCGGATTACTTGACGTCGGGGTAGTTCTTGTTGACTAACGGCAACAATTGACCGAAAACCTTCGGCGTACCGGCAACGATTTGACCCGTCGTGAGGTAGTTACCTTCACCCGTGAAGTCCGTTACCAAACCACCGGCTTCCAACACCAAGAGAGAACCGGCAGCGATATCCCAGCTCTTTAAATTCGGTTCGAAGAAACCATCCAAACGGCCGGCAGCAACATAAGCCAAGTCAAGAGAGGCAGCGCCAGCGCGACGCAAACCACTCGTCTTCGGAGCCACTTCACGGAAGACTTGCATAAAGGCATCAACGTTGTCTTGACGACGGAAAGGGAAGCCCGTGCCGATCAAGGCGTCAGCCAAAGCAACGCGCTTACTTACACGAATACGACGACCATTTAAATAGGCACCGACACCGCGCGTAGCCGTAAAGATTTCGTTACGGGTAGGATCGGCCACAACCGCTTCAATGATTTCGTTATCGCGCTTTAAGGCGATAGAAACAGCATATTGCGGGAAGCTGTGAATAAAGTTCGTCGTGCCGTCCAAAGGATCGATAATCCATTGGTATTGGCTATTTTGCGGACCGGTCAAACCGGTTTCTTCTGCCAAGATTTGATGCTTGGGGAAGGCTTCATGCAAGATTTCGACAATGGTGCGTTCGCAAGCCATGTCAACTTCACTCACAAAGTCAGAGTGAGCCTTTTTGTGAATCTCGATCGAAGAGAGATTGTCTTCGGCGCGAGAAATGATAGTGCAAGCAGCTTGAGCGGCTTTAACAGCGATGTTAAGCATCGGAGAACTCATGTTCTGACCATCCTTTAAAGAAAAATTAGGTATCTTGTTCTAAAATCTATAACCCACTAATTTTAATGATTTTGATGGCTTTTTGAGCCTGAAATTGAAAAATGTCTACTTCCCCTTTAGCGCAACATGTTCGTTTCATTTTGGTTGAACCAGCTCACCCCGGTAATATCGGTTCTGCAGCTCGCGCCATCAAGACGATGGGCTTTCGCGATTTGCGTGTTGTGAAGCCCTGGGTCGACTCCTATCGTACGGATCCGGAAGCGGTGGCTTATGCAACGAGTTCCATTGACGTTTTAGAAGCCAGTCGCAGTCACGACAGTTTGTTAGAGGCCTTAGAGGGTGTGCAATTTGCCTGGGCCTTGTCGGGTTATGATCGTGAGTTTGGGGCGGCCATTGAACCTGTGCGCCTTGTGTCTCAAAAGGCTCATGACTTTTTAGCTCAAAACCAAGGTGAAATTGCGTTTGTCTTTGGCTGTGAAAGAACCGGTTTGAGCAACGAAGATGTCGCTCTTTGCCAAGGTTGTGCTGCGATTCCGGCTGATCCTGAAAGTTCCAGTTTAAATCTCTCGCAAGCCGTACAAATTATGGCTTACGAACTTCATATGGCACTGATGGATACAAAGGTAACACATGACGGTCTCTACGATTGGCAAAGTCGTTTTGAAGGGGAAAAATTAGCCGATACGGTGGCCACTGAAGGTTTCTTAAAACACTTTGAAGAAGCGATGATCCATGTGGGTGTTCTAAATCCTGAAGAACCCAAGCTTTTTATGCCTCGTGTGAGACGCTTATTTTCTAGAACACAATTAACGCAACCGGAAATTGATTTATTGCGTGGAATTTGCTCTCAAATCATTCGCCCGAAAAACGATCGTGCGGGCAGTAAGTGCAAACAGAAAGCAAAACCATAATTTTTGAGAAACAAAAAAATCGCTCGAAGCTTTGGCAACGAGCGACTTTTTGTCATGTCGACTTAGTTAGTTTTTTGCACTTAACTTAATCACACTGTGGTAAACCACCAATGCAGCCAAGGCGATCAAGGCAAAAGCGATGATGAGTTGCAAGCCGCCGACCATGAAGACGAACGTGCCGTTGGCGATCGTGCCAAAGATACGGAAGATCGTCATGCAGATAGCCGTCATCGTCACGAGAAGCATGAAGCCCATCGGGATGTAAAGCATCCAGCCCTTGCGACCCGTAGCCTTCATAAAGACAGCCACAGCGGTCAAGACGAGAGCAGCCAACAATTGGTTAGCAGAACCGAAGAGCGGCCAAACGCTCATGTAACCGGCCAAGCAAAGCATGAAGCCCAAGACCAAGGTTAACGTCGTTGCAAAGACCGTGTTCGTGAAGAGCTTTTGCACAGCCGTCTTTTCTTGATTGGCAGGCGGCGTGAAGAGTTCTTGCAAGGACATACGACCGATACGAGCCACAGCATCAACACTCGTCAAAGCCAAGGCGCTCACGCACATCGTCATGACGCAGGCTGCGATATGGGTGGGCATGCCGAAGATTTCCGTCATGAAGCCGGCAATGGAGCTCGAGAACAATTGGAAGGGCGTGCCGCTCGGCAATGCACCGTTAGAGGCAGCTGCACAAACAACGATCAAGGAGACGACACCCAACACAGCTTCAACAGCCATGGAGCCGTAACCCACGAGACGCATGTCTTGTTCATTGGCGACCATCTTCGAAGACGTGCTAGAAGACACCAAGCTGTGGAAGCCGGAAACAGCACCGCAAGCGATCGTCACAAAGAGCATCGGGAAGAGGTCAAGGCCCTTGACTTCAAAGCCAACGAAAGCCGGAAGATTGACGTCAGGATTCTTAACAAACACACCGATCACACCACCCAAGATCATGCCGATGAGAAGGAACATGCTCAAGTAGTCACGGGGTTGCTTCAAAAGCCACATCGGAACGACGGCTGCTGCGAAAAGATAGGCAAACACGATGTAGCGCCACGTTTCGCTGTCAGCATAGATCGGGAATTCAATACCCAACCAAACCATCACGACCATCAAGACAATACCGACGCCCAATTGTTCGCCACTGCTGGGCTTTCGATACTTCAAATAAAGACCGAACATGATGGCGCCGACCATGTAGATCATGGAGATGGAGGCGGCAGCAGCGTTGGGAACAATTTGTTCGCCCGTTGCCGTAAAGCCATTAAAGGTATTGGCCACGATGTCACAGAAGGCAGCGATCACGAGGATCGTAAAGAGCCAACAAAAGAGCAAGAACAATTGACGACCGGTACGACCGATGTGTTCTTCGATGATGGCACCCATGGACTTACCGCCACTCTTCACAGAAGCGTAAAGGGCAGAGAAGTCTTGAACGCAACCAAAGAAGATGGAGCCGATCAACATCCAAAGCAAGGCTGGAAGCCAACCAAACATGGCGGCAATAATCGGACCCGTGACGGGGCCGGCACCGGTGATGGAAGTAAATTGGTGAGCAAACACACTCCAGCGATTGGCCGGCGTGTAGTCCTGACCGTCGTTGAGCACTTGGGCAGGGGTTTTTGCATTGGGGTCGATACCCCACGTCTTTTCAAGCCATCGCGCATAAACGCGGTAGCCTAAAAACAGAACAACAATGGCAAACGCCAGGATTGTCAGTCCATTCATAATGACACCTTTGAAATGTACGTAAATTTTTAACTGGGTAAAAGATGTTTAGGTGTCGGAAAGATCCAAAAATGGATTTGAGAAATGGATCTTTCCGTACCGAAAGTTTTGCAAGTGGCCGGCTTTTAACCGGTATCAAATGCTGGCTTTGATCAATTCGCCCAAGCGCTTGACGCCTTCACGAATCGTTTCAGGGCCGACCGTCACGAACGACAATCGGAAGTGGTTATATTGAGGAGCATTGGCGTAGAAGGGTTCGCTCGGTACATAAGCAACCTTTTGTTCGAGCGCCTTTGGTAAAAGCTTCGTGGTATTGATTTGCTTGGGTACCGTTACCCAGATAAACATACCGCCAATCGGGCGCGTCCAAGTAACACCTTCGGGCATAAATTCTTCAAGTGCTGCCAACATAGCGTCAGCATGCATTTTGTAGCGTTGGCGAATGGCCGGAAGGTGCGTGTCCAAAATGTTTTCAGAGAAAACTTGAGCGGACACCAACTGTGTAAATGTACAAGTGTGCAAATCCATCGCACCCTTGATTTGAACAATCTTTTCAATCACTTCTTTAGGGGCGATGACATAGCCCAAGCGGAAACCCGGGGTCAAAATCTTAGAGAGCGTTCCTAAGCGGATCGTGCGTCCAGGCGCAAAGGCGCGAAGTGACATCGGCGGTTCTTCCGAGTACCAGATTTCGCCATACGGATCGTCTTCGACCAACCACATATCGTATTCACGGGCTTTTTGAGCCAAGAGTTCACGACGTTCGGTTGAGATCGTCAAACCCGTCGGATTGGCACAAGTGGGGATGAGGTAAGCAAATTTTGCCCCTCGGCACTCTTCACCGAAAGCAGCCGGATTCAAGCCATTTTCATCGCAGTCGAGTTCAACGTAAGTAGGTTGGCAAAGATCGAAGGCTTGCAATGCGCCCATATAAGTCGGGCTTTCAACCAAGACTTTGTCACCGGGGTTGATGAAAAGACGAGCAATCATGTCCAAGGCTTGTTGGGAGCCAGAGACAATTTGAACTTCATCGGCGGTGGTGGGGATGCCTTTTTGCGTTTCGCGACGAGCGATTTCTTCGCGAAGTTCCTTTTCACCACGAATCGTAGAATATTGAAGGGCACGCTTACCGTCACGCTCTAAAACCGTTTGGCAGGCTTGTGCGAGTTCTTTAATCGGAAAACCATCCGGAGACGGAAGGCCGCCCGCAAACGAAATCACATCGGGCGTGGCTGCAATTTTAAGAATCAACGGAATGATATCGCTTGCTGGTTGTGTGGCGATAGTGGACCACTTTGGTGTGGTCTGCGGATAGCATTGAGTTGACATGGTTTTACCCCTTTTTTATTTTTGATTCCGATAATTTTGAGCTGACAACGCTAAAGTGACGTAAGGGGGTTTACTCAGATTTTTTGAAAGAAGTAATGTATCTAAATAATTTTCTTTAGGTGAAAAATCTAATTTTAAGTAGTTGTTTTTAGGGGTTTTATCCAATTGCTGCTCATGTGGCATAAAACCCAGTAAAGAATAGAAATATGTCTGAAACAGATAATCAAGCTCAACGCGATACAATCAGTCTTATTTGCTGATGATTGGAAACCAGCGTGTCATCTTTATTTGTGCGTACGATTGGGGTATGTTGTTTGGCAACATTGCCTTTGTCGCTTGAAGCTTTTGAAGTAAAGCTTCAGGGGCTTGATGGTGCTCTCAAAGAAAACGTTGAAGCGCAATTGGTCTCAATTGATCATTCCAATATTTCATCGCCTCGACTTTATCGAGCTCAAGTCAATGAGGCCGTTCGTAGCGCCCTTGAAGCGCTCGGCCACTATGAACCCAAAATTCAGTATCAATGGAAAGACAAAGGTAAAGACGCCATTCTTGACGTCAATGTTGAGCCAGGCGAAGCTGTACGATTGGCAGCAACGAACGTTGTTCTTTTAGGTAACGGAAAGGAGGATTCGTTTTTTGCGAATCTTTTGGAACAACGCCCCAATTTAGGGGGAGCTTTAAATCAAGGTCAGTACGAAGATTTTAAAAGTGACTTGCAATCGTTAAGTGCACAGCGCGGTTACTTTGATGCAGACTTTGTCAAGAAACAATTGGGTGTCAATGTCACTGAACACAAAGCCTATTGGGATTTAATTTTTGACACGGGTGAGCGTTATCGTTTTGGTAGTGTGCAATTTGTAGACTCTCAAATTCGTCCTACCATTCTTCAAAACATCGTTCCTTTTAAAGAAGGGGATTATTACGATGCTACTGCCTTAGCGCAGTTAAACGAGCGCCTTTCAAAAACGCAATGGTTTCAGTCGATTTTGTTAACGCCGGATATTGAGGCTGGTCGTGAGGATCCTGATAAAAATGTGCCGATTGTGGCCATGCTGACGCCCAGAAAGGGAAATTCTGTTGAAACGGGTTTGGGGTATTCCACCAACGTGGGTCCACGCGGAAAAGTGAAATGGACGAAACCGTGGCTCAACGACAGAGGGCACAGTTTAGAAATCGGTTCGGAGGTTTCGCGCTACGAGCAAACGTTGGACTCCACTTATAAATTACCGTTAATGGATAGTCCGCTTGAGCACTATTACCTTTTTCAAGGTGGCTACAAACGAAAAAACTTGAATGATACCGAGTCTGATGCGGCAACTTTAATGGCCTCTCGCTATTGGGAGCCGTATGACGGGTGGTTAAAGGCATTGCATTTAACGTGGAAACTGGACAGTTTTACGCAAGGCAAACAAAGTCAAAACACCATGCTTCTTTATCCAGGAGCAACGCTTTCAAAAACACGTTCTCGCGGAGGCTTGATGCCACGATGGGGGGACTCTCAACGCTATACCATCCAGTGGTCGGATTCTTTGTGGGGGTCGGATGCTGATTTTGTTGCGCTGGAGATGCAACACACGTTGATTCGTACTTTTGCCGAACGTCATCGTTTTGTTCTTCGTTCTCACGCCGGTTGGATTGAAACGAATGACTTTAAGAACGTTCCCCCTGATTTGCGTTATTTTGCAGGTGGCGATCGAAGCCTTCGTGGTTATGACTACGAGTCCATTTCACCTCGTGATGAAAATGGGGACTTGACCGGCGCAACGAAACTTTTTACGGGCAGTGTTGAGTATCAATTTAAAGTAACGGGCAAATGGTGGGCGGCAGCCTTTATGGATTTCGGTGATGCGGTTGACCGTTGGCAAGACTTCAAGGTGAAAAAAGGGGCCGGTTTGGGCGTGCGATGGGAGTCGCCTTTGGGGCCGATTAAATTGGATATCGCTCGACCGGTTGGCAGTGGCGCTCCCAACAATTGGCAGTTTTATATTGGTTTAGGGCCGGAGTTGTAATGCAAAGATTTAAACGCTTCACTTTAGGCTTAATGGCACTTTTTGTATTGATGGTGCTTTTGTTGGGGTTATTGATGACAACAACGCCAGGGCTTAGAGTGTGCGTTGAAATCGCAAAGCATTTCGTTCCGGAAATCAGTGTCAAAGCTGTCTCGGGAAACCTTTTTTCGGCTCAATTGGAAGATTTTCGCTACCAAAATGCTCAAGTAACTCTTGAAGTTAAAAATATCGCTTATAAGGTCAATTGGCGACAGTTAAAAGATTTAAATGTTGATTTGTCGTCTTTTGTTGCAAATTCGGTAAATTTGAAGACGCCTATTTCAGGTGAAACTTTAACGACGTCGCCTCTATTGTCAGTAAAGACCGTTTCAGGTGAGGGCGTGATGAATTTCTCCGAAGGTACAAAGGGAAATTTCCATATTCAAACGGACGATATTGCCTCTGAAACTTTAATTCCTGACGCACGTTTGCGTTTATCGGGCGAGTTTCAAGTTTCGGGAGAACTTCAAGGGGAACAATGGTCGGGTGTTTTGGGTGACATCAACTATCAAGGGCTTTTAAATAAGGCAAAGGTGAGTTTAACGGGGGGCGCAAAGGCGAACTCAGACGGTTGGATTTCGGCAGACAATTTAAAGTTCTCAGTTGGAGAGAATTGTCTCACGATGAACGGTCGTGTCAATCCCAATAAAACCGCCCCGCGAGTGGCCTTGGAGGCGCTTTTAAAAGCACCGAATTTATCCGTTCTTATGCCTCAGTGGCAGGGGCAACTCCAAGGTCGAGTCACGATGGTGGGTAACGACTCTCAACCAGTCGTTCAAACGTGGTTAGAGGCAAAAAATTTAAAGATGCCAGGAGTGGCATTAAAAAAGGTTCGATTTGATGGACACGCAAGCAATCCTTCGCTGTTAACGGGTGAAGGAACAGTTGAAATTCTTGGGTTAAAGAGTTCAGGGGCGACTTTAAGTCAGGGCAAAGTGCGAATTGCGGGTGATGAAAAATCGCATCGAATAACGATTGATGGCAAGGGAGACCCAATCGCTACGCAAGCCACCCTTGTCGGTCACTATGATCGTGCCCTTTCAGAGTGGACGGTCAATATCGAAAAGTCTCGTATTGATGCCAATCGCGAAAGGTTGCAACTTTTGGCACCGACTCAATTTACATGGAAATTGCCGCAATCACAGTTGACTCTTCAACCTCAATGTTGGGGATATAAGAGCGCTCGTCTTTGCCTGTCAAAAGAAACAACCGCGTATTTGGATGGAGCGCAAGCGTTTCCTGTGAACGTGACGCTTGCCGATTTTAATTTGAAAACTTTGAATGGTTTGACTCAAGCACCGCTTGAGCTCAATGGCATTCTCAATGCCGAAGCCAAAGTGATGGTTCCTCGTCAATTTAAAGGGATGCCTCAAGGAAACGTAAATTTGACGGCAAAACAATTGGCGGTGCTGTTGCCGACAACCGAGAACGCAAAACCCATCGAAATGGATCAGGTCAGAATGGATGCAGCTTTAGCTGAAAATGAATTTGATGTTAAAGCATTGATGCAATTAAAGCGCAACGGTTCCATTAATCTTAATGCGCGCATTAAAGACCCAGAACACACTCGAGCCTTATCCGGTGAGGTGACGGTTGATGAGGTAGCGATGAGATGGCTTGAAAGTTTCTTGCCACCCGAAGAACACGTAAATGGACAAATGAAAGCCCATTTGACCTTAGGAGGAACGCTGACGGATCCTCGATTGTACGGGGCGTTGAATATTTCTCAATTTAAGGTCGATAGCGTCTCTTTCCCCTTTGAAATGCAGCCCAGTCAATTATCGATGAACTTTAACGGGAATCAATCGGATTTGACGGCGGAATTGAAAACCCAAAAGGGGGATATGCGTTTAGTGGGTGAGGCTCGTTGGAACGGATTGCAAGACGTCAATGCCCAACTCCGCTTAACGAGTGATCGTATTCAAGTGATGGTTTCGCCAATGGCCGTGTTGGATTTAGGAACCAATGTCACGTGCAAGATTTCTCCTAACGCTTTGACGCTTGATGGCGTTGTTCGTGTACCTTGGGCACGAATCAAAGTTAAAGAATTGCCCGAACAAGTGGTGAAGGTTTCTGACGATGTTGTGCGTTTGGATTTACCTCAACAATCAGTCAAAAATACTCGAACCCTTCCTTTAAAGAGTAACTTATTTATCGAAATCGGTGACGATGTAGAAGTCAGTGCCATGGGACTCAATGCAAGTTTGACGGGGCGGTTGCAAGTGGTGCAAGACCAAAACAGATTGGGTTTAAATGGCCAGATTCATGTGCCCAAAGGAACGTTTAGAGCTTACGGCCAAGCATTGGATGTTCGAAAAGGAACGGTCACTTTTATCAATAGTGTTGATAACCCTCAGTTAGCCATTGAGGCCATCCGCAGTCCGGAAAAGACGGCCGATAACGTGACTGTGGGGATTCGTGTTGAAGGAACGGTAAAAGAGCCCAAAGTGAGCGTCTTTTCAGATCCTGCGATGTCGCAAGGACAAGCTTTTAGTTATCTATTAAGTGGAGAAGGGCTAGAAGCAGCGGGCAACAATGACGGCCGAATTACTGCGGCGTTACTGGGCCTCGGTATTAATCAAGGCAATCAAGTCTTGGGGGCTATTGGCGAAGTGGTCGGCATCGAAGATTTGCAATTGGATACCGAAGGCGTGGGAGACTCGTCACAATTGATTGTGAGCGGATACGTGTTGCCAGGCTTGAAAGTGAAGTACGGCGTGGGATTGTTTGATTCGCTTTCTACGCTCACTTTGCGCTATCAAGTGATTCCGAAACTTTATCTTGAAGTGGTTTCGGGTGTTGACCAAGCGTTAGATGTGCTTTATCAGTTCGAATTTAATTAATTTGAAGTAGAAATCGACTGAACAAAAGAAAAAAAGCGAGCTAAAATTTCAGCTCTCCAAGCCGCATTCTGTTGCTTAAACATTTTCGCTAGGGGCGTAGCACAACGGATAGTGCGACCGGCTCTGAACCGGTATACCTTGGTTCGACTCCATGCGCCCCCGCCAAAGCTAGCAAAATTCTTTGAGTAACTAGTCTAACGAAACAAGTCGATATTTGGGATTGCCCATTTTAAGTTCAGTCATCGCGGATATTTGTCTTAATCCTTGACGTGAAGCTATACGCTCTTCAAGAGGTTGGCGTTCATTTTCAGGAAGCGTTTTTACCCAATCTAAAGAAGCCTGATCAATGGCCAATATGTCCGTTGAAGCCAAAATTCCTAAATCTCGAGCAACGGGTGTTGCTGCAGACGTACCGGCACAATCACAGTCGACTGACATGTTACGAAGCACATTGACGTAGACGATTTTTCCGTTAAAGTGATCGACAATGGCCTTGCCTGCATCTGTCATGCGTTCAAGAAACGTTTCACCGGTTCCCCAACCCCTATGAATTTGCTCTTTACCTACGCGTCCGGTTGCACAACCAATCGCGATGTTTTTGAGGGAACCTCCAAAACCAGCCATTGCATGCCCTTTGAAGTGAGTGAAGACGAGCATAGAGTCGTAGTTCTCGAGGTGACTGCCGATATTAATGGATTTCAAATGCATGCCATTATTGACGGACCAATCTACGCCACCATCTTCATCCAAAATGTCCACTGGCGAGAAATCTCAACCGTTGATTTTGAGTGTCTGGCGATGAGTACGTGTGTTTGAACGGTCTCCACCGTAAAGAGTATTCGTTTCAACAATTGTTGAATTGGGAAGAGTTTCTAGCACCGCTTTAACCCAGTCCCTTGGAAGAATATTGGGACCATTGGCCTCGCCCGTATGTAACTTCACGGCAATGTGACCGGTGAGCAAATTTTTAACGGCTGCAACAGATTCAACTAACCCGTCTGCTGAGAGTTTGGTTGTTTGATAAACCGTTGACTCAGAGGTAGCGTCAGCGGTGAATGCTTGGGTTAACGGCAAGGAGGTAAGAGTCATGCCTAACGTGGCCGTCAGGAACTCTCTACGATTCAAACCCTTAATTTGCTTATCGCGAGATACGGATTTGTCTAGCATTGCATTCTCCGAATTTCAAGACTTTAGACATGGCCAACGGCTCTTCTAAAAATCATGATAAATGGGAAAGAACGTTGTCGTTTGCTGATTCAAGGCAGATTGTTGCCAAATTCAATCGCAGTGCAGATTGAGATTGCGTTTACCTATTGAAAATGGCAGGTGCTTGATCGATGAACATTTCTGGGAATACAACGAAAATAGGGCTTCCCGAAGGAAGCCCTAAAAATTTTGTGGCGGAGAAGGAGGGATTCGAACCCTCGAAGCCCGTTTTAGCGAGCTTGCACCCTTAGCAGGGGTGTGCCTTCAGCCTCTCGGCCACTTCTCCGCACTTTTGAGTTTGCACTCAAATAAGAACACGCATTTTATAAGACTTTTTATTATTTTTCAAGTTTGTCTAAGAGAATCTTATTGCCTCTCACTGCCAATTCGGTTGCAGTAAGAAATCTCTGATATTCATATGTTTGATGCCGTTTCGACTCATGTCAAAATCATCGAGCGTGACGACCAATTTTGGATAATTATCTTTGATGGCTTCGTAAACACCAAACTCGCGATTAATCGTATCATCAGAAGCAAGTAAGTAGGCAACTTGAATGTAAATGCGCTCATTTTGCTTATCGCAAACAAAGTCAATTTCCTTGTCTCCGACCTTACCGACAGTGATCCTATAACCGCGACGACGTAACTCCATATAGACGATGTTTTCCAAGATGAGGTTCAAGTCCCGAAGGTTGCCGCCAAAGACGGCTTCGCGAATACCGTGGTCAGCCAAATAATATTTTTCGTTAACCGTCAGCAATTTTTTACCTTGTAAATCATTGCGCTTGACTTGGTAAAACAAATAAGCATCCATACCAGCTTTGATGTAATTAAATATCGTCTCCACGCCAACAGTTCGTTTCTCATTTTTTAGATATTTTGAGACTGTATTGGCAGAAAAGATGTTCCCAATATTGCTAGTCATATACGCAAAAATTCGTTCCAATAAATCAACATCTCGGATTTTTTTGCGCTTTACAATGTCTTTAAGTTCAACCGTTGTGTACAGATCATTGAGATATAAGTGAACGGCTTCAGGTTGATAGCGGAGGTTGCTTAAGTAAGGCATTCCACCAAAAATTAAATATTGTTTAAAACACTCTCGGTTATCGGCATCACTATTAATAGTGCGATAAAGTTCACAGAATTCTGCAAAAGAGAAGGGAGTAATTTCAAACTCCACGTAACGGCCGGATAAGTGTGTAGCGAGCTCACCGGATAAAAGTTTCGCATTGGATCCTGTGACATAGATATCGCAGTCAATGTCGACTCTGAGAGAATTGATGCATTGCTCCCAATCGATGACTTCTTGAATCTCATCAAAGAACAAGTAGATTTTTCCATTGATTTGTTGTTTTCTCTTAATGATTTCGTCATAGAGCGCTTTCGCATTTTTCAAAGGCGCATTTTGAAAACTTTCAAAATTTAAATGAATAATCTGTTCGGGAGTCACCTCCGTCGCAAGTAACTCTTCTTGAATGAGTTGCAACATGACTGATTTCCCACATCGACGAATGCCGGTGAGAACTTTGATGACCTCTTGGTTAAAAAAAGGTCGGATTTGTCGCATATAGCTTTCACGTTTGATCATCTTAACCCCTCTTATTTTTTTTTTCGATTATATCTGAATAAAATCATGAATATTCATTTTTGTCAGTTATACCTGAAAGAATTTGTATAAATTGTATTTTTATCAGATATGACTGAAAGAAAAGTATGGCAAGACTATGTGGCGGGAAGGAGGGATTCGAACCCTGGTAAGTGACGAACTTGCTGAGTTGATTGTTTTCTGCGCAGAGAATTTTCAAAAGTTTGAGAGAAAAATAGTTGATACTCTTTAGGTTCGTTTCAAATATAAGCGTCGTCCATATTTCAGTAAAGAATCGTTGTTTTATCATTTTCGATTGGATGGAATTAATTAGGGAGTCGATGATGTCTCGACCAATCAAAGCAACGATTCACATAAATAGTCTTCGTCATAACGTCGCCAAAATGAAAGAGTTGGCTAATGGTCGTTTTCTCTGGGCGGTGGCAAAGGCCGATGCTTATGGTCATGGGTTAGAGCGAGTGATTGATCCTTTTTCTGAAGCGGACGGTTTAGCCATTATTGATATTGCCGACATCAAGAGGGCTCGTCGCGCCGGTTGGACAAAACCGATCTTATTACTTCAAGGTTTTTTCGATGAAGAGGGGTTGTCTGTCATTGAAAAACTCGAGGCAGAAGTTGTTATCCATAACGAAGAATCTCTGGCCATATTGGAACAAAAAGCCCCGTTTAAAGAGTTAAAAGTTCATATCAAAATCAATTCCGGAATGAATCGCTTCGGCTTCTTACCCGAAGAGGAACTGCGAGTTCGACAAAAGCTTCAGTCCATTGAAGGCGTGAAAGTCATGGGGGTCGTCACGCATTTTGCCAATTCTTGCCCAAAGTTTGACTATGGTGGCCCGGTATCGGTTAAAGAGCAAATGCAACGCTTGGGTGAAATTGCCACCAGAAAAGAAGGGGCGTGTTTTGCAAATTCTGCAGCATTGTTGTGGTTACCCGAGTGCGGGGGAGATGCCGTTCGAGCTGGTATCAGTCTTTATGGGATCAGTCCAGAGCCGGGCGTCTCGAGTGACTCTTTGGACATAAAACCGGCCATGACATTGAGTTCAAAAATTTTGGCTATTCAAACGATTGCTCCGGGTGAAGCCGTGGGTTACTGCAGTCGTTTTATTGCTCAACGCGAAAGTCGCATTGCCGTGGTTGCCTGTGGATTTGCCGATGGCTATATGAGAGGCACGGCTCAAGGCACGCCGGTTTGGGTTGAAGGTCAGTTTGCTCCCATTGTGGGCAATATCGCCATGGACGTGATGACAATCGACGTTACAGACATTCCCGAAGCAAAGGTGGGCAGTGATGTTGAGCTCTGGGGTGAGCATATTCATGTCGAAGACTTGGCAGCAAGAGCCGGAACCATTGCCGCGGAAATCACGTGCGCATTGACGAAAAGAGTGTCGGTCGTGACCGATGAAAATTAGGAAAAATCGAAGTTTTTCTCTAAAATTTTTCAACTTTTTAATTTAAATCAAAAAAGTAATTTGCCGACAATTTTTAAATTCAATTTTTAACGAGTATTTTGCAACTTGTTGAATTCATGGAAGTATTTTCAAATCTACAAAGAATGTCGTATGAGGAATTTGTCTTAAGAAAGATAATTTAAAGTGCTCATGTAGGGGCCCGAAAGCGACTAATCCACTCGTTTTCGAATAATCAAAATTACCTAACTCACAGCATTTATCAACGATTTCTCGACAATTTGTGCGATTTATTCTTATTTTTTCTGTTTTTTGCGTAAGTTGTCTAAGTTTCTCACATTCATAAACTTCTCCCTAATGCACCCGATGAGGCGCACGAGCCAAAACAAACAAAAGAATTGATTTTGAGCTTTGCGATTTCAAGGGAAAGGTGTTTTAAAGATTAAATTTTGAAAGAGCTCTTTCTAAGGAGAATAAGATGAAGCTCAAGTTACATACCGCATTGTTGGCTGCCGTTGTTGCATCAGTGGGTTTTTCCTCCGTGGCAAACGCCCAAAAGGTTTATCAAGTGGGCTCTAATATGGCTTTTGCCCCCTTTGAGTTTGTCGAAAACGGTAAACCCGCCGGTTTTGATATGGAATTGATTACGGCGATTATGAAGAGTCAAGGCTACGAAGTCGAACTCAACAATTTGCCTTTTGACGGTCTCATTCCTGCTCTTCAAGCCGGCACGATTGACATCGCAATGTCCGGTATGACGATTACGGAAGCTCGTAAGAAACGCATCTACTTCTCTGAACCTTATTACGATAACGGTTTGGTCGTGATGGTTCGTGCAGCCGACAAGAAAAAATACGCAAAAATCGATGATGTCAAGGGTGTGACGCTTTGCGCTCAAATTGGTACGACGGGTGCTATCACGGCTCAACAGATGAGTGGTAAGAAGGTGAAACTCTTCAATAATGGCCCCGAAGCTTTCTTGGAGCTCAATAACAAGGGTTGCGAAGCCGTTATTCACGATAAGCCCGTGGTTAACTACTACGTTGCCAAGCGTGGCGGAAAAGGCCTTGTCGTATTGCCGGGTCAACTCAATAGCGAAAAGACCGGTATTGCCATCATGAAGGGCAATGACAAACTTTTGAAGATCGTTAACGACGGTCTTAAAAAGGTTAAGGCCAACGGTGAATACGATCGCCTCTACAAGAAGTGGTTCGGCCAATAATCGCGAGTGGTAAGAAAAATGCCAAATAGATTGAAAAATCAACTATTTGGCATTTTTTGTAACCAGATAAAAATTAAGCAAGCTTATTGTGCTTTTTGACCATTTCCATCACTTGATCAATCGGTAAACCCTTAATGACCTTACCGTTGTAGGTGGGGGTGTCTTCACCGGCAAAAAGGGAATTAATGATGGCTTCTTCCGTGGCTTCGATCGTAGCCATAAAGATCGGCGTCATGTCATCGTTGCGAACCACTTCCATGGCTTGCTTTTGCAAGGCTTCGGCCTTATGCGGGATACGCATGGCTTTATTGGTGGAGAAGGCAACGACAAAGTCACCGGAACCGTTAGAGGCAACGCCGCCGGATTTGGCCAAACCCATAAAAGCGCGTTTGGCAACGCGTTCAAGGTTACGGGCTTCAAGCGGAGCGTCGGTAGCCACAATCATCATGATGGAGCCGTCTGCGCACTCCAATTCTTTTTGATAGGGATAGCCACCCAAGGCACGACCGATTTCAACCCCATTGACGTTTAAAAGACCGCCGAAGTTGGACTGAACGAGAACGCCGATGGTGTAGCCGCCCATGTTGTCTGGCAACTTACGAGAGGCCGTACCGATACCACCCTTAAAGTTAAAGGCTTTGGTACCCGTGCCGGCACCCACACCACCTTCTTCCACGGGGCCGCTCTTGGCGTTTTCAAGAGCAGCGCGAACGTGTTCGGGCTTGACAAAGCGAGCACGGATGTCGTTAATCGTGCCGTCGTTGGTTTCGCCCACAAGGCAGTTAATCGAGCGCACATCATCGTTATCTTCAAACGCAAACGTGTAATCAATGAGGCCGTCAATGGCGCTTGCCAAATTCAACGTATTCGTTAAAACGATCGGCGTTTCAAGGTTCCCCAATTCTTTGACTTGCGGGTAGCCCACCATTTTGCCAAAGGCATTGCCCAAGAAAATGCCGCAAGGCACCTTGTTTTTAAAGATATTTTCAGAGTGCGGGATGATGGCCGTGACGCCCGTACGCATACCGACAGAATCATCAATTAACGTGGTTTGACCCACGAGGACACCGTCAACGTCGGTAATGGCATTGTGGGTACCGGTTTTCAAAACACCGATTTCAATACCCAGTTCACGAGGACGTAATTTTTTGGTCATCTTGGCACTCCAAAAGAAAAAAATGGGAACGGTTTAATGTAACACTTTTTGCAAGAGAGTTCGGAAAAATAAGGGTAAAAACGGAGGGTAAGAAAAAGCCCGAAATCGACATTTGATTTCGGGCTTTAAGCAGAAACCTAAAGATTAGGCTTGGGGCAACTTGGCCAATTGTTCGTTGACCTTTTCTAAGAGCTTGGTGAAGCTTTCCAAACGTTCACGTTCTTGAGCAACCACGGCTTCAGGGGCTTTGGAAACGAAGCGTTCGTTACCGAGTTTGCCTTGAGCCTTCTTGATTTCGCCTTCAAGACGCGTGGCTTCCTTCGTCAAACGAGCGCGTTCGGCTTCAACGTCAATTTCCACCACGAGCATGAGCTTGTAGTCATCAACGATCGCCACAGGAGCGATAGAGCCTTCGGCAGCCTTATTGATGTTGTCCGTGATCTCCACTTCAGCAATACGAGCCAAGTGCTTGATGTACGGAGCAACCGTTTCAAGCATTTCGCTATTGCCTTCAACCACCAAGGGCACGCGTTGAGAGGGAGACAATTCCATTTCACCGCGCAAGTTACGGATGGCGTCAATCATGGCTTGCGTGAGCTTCATCTTTTGAACAGCATCGCCCGTATCTTGAGCAAACGTGGCCGTCGGATAATCTTGAATCATGATAGAGGTTTCTTCAGCCTCTTGGCGCGTACCGGCAACGGTACTGACCTTTTGCCACAATTCTTCCGTGATAAACGGAATGATCGGGTGAGCCAAGCGCAAAACAGCTTCCAAGACCGTGATCAAGGTATGACGCGTTGCACGTTGTTGGGCTTCGTTACCGTTATTTAATTGGACCTTGGTCAATTCCAAGTACCAGTCACAGTACGTGTCCCAAACGAAGGAGTAGATGGCATTGGCAGCATTATCCAAGCGCCATTCGGCAAAGGCCTTTTCCACTTCGTTGATCGTGCGATCGAGTTCGGACAAAATCCATTGATCAACGAAACTCAATTCCATCGTCTTATCTTCGCCCAAGCCGCAATCCTTGCCTTGAACGTTCATCAACACAAAGCGCGTGGCGTTCCAGAGCTTGTTGCAGAAGTTACGATAACCTTCGGCACGGCGCGTATCAAAGTTGATGTTGCGACCGAGCGTAGCGAAAGCAGCCATCGTAAAGCGCAAAGCGTCAGCGCCATGCATAGCAATACCGTTGGGATAGTTCTTGCGCAACTTGGCTTCAACGATCGGAGCCTTTTCAGGTTGACGCAAGCCACGGGTGTTTTTCACGACCAAGCTTTCGAGATCGATCCCGTCCATGATGTCCAAGGGGTCAAGGGTGTTACCTTCACTCTTAGACATCTTGTTGCCTTCAGCGTCACGTACCAAACCGTGCAAGTACACGCCCTTAAACGGAACACGACCGGTGAAGTAGCGCGTCATCATGACCATACGAGCCACCCAGAAGAAGATGATGTCGTAACCGGTCACGAGCATGGAGCTCGGCAAGAAGAGGTCATAGCCCTTTTCGCTCATCGTCTTTTCATCAGGCCAGCCCATCGTGGAGAAGGGGACCATGGCAGAAGAGAACCACGTATCCAAGACGTCTTCGTCACGGGTGAGCTTCACACCGGCACCGGCTTGAGCTTGGGCTTCTTCTTCATTGTGAGCAACGTAAACGTTACCGGCTTCGTCGTACCAAGCTGGGATTTGGTGACCCCACCAAAGTTGGCGAGACAAGCACCAGTCTTGTAAGTTTTCCAACCATTGACGGTAAACACCACGCCATTCCTTCGGTTGAATGTTCACCTCACCGGATTCAACGGCTTCAAGACCGATTTCACCAATGGACTTACCGGGGAATTGAGCCGTTTCGGGAGCGGGCTTGGTCATGGCCATGTACCATTGTTCGCTCAACATCGGTTCAACCACTTCATTGGTACGCGTCACACGCGGCACCATGTGCTTATGCTTCTTAACAGCCACCAAAAGACCGCAGGCTTCCAAGTCAGCCACACAAGCCTTACGGCATTCGTAGCGATCCATGCCTTGGTACTTAGCCGGCACGTTTTCATTCATTTTGGCTGTCTTCGTTAAGACGCTCATCGGTTCCAAATTGTGACGTTGGCCAACGGCAAAGTCATTGAAGTCATGAGCAGGCGTAATTTTCACGCAACCGGAACCAAACTCGCGATCCACGTATTCGTCAGCAATCACTGGGATTTCACGATCGCACAACGGAAGCTTGAGCATCTTGCCCACCAAGTGCTTGTAGCGTTCATCTTCGGGGTGAACGGCTACGGCTTGGTCACCGAAAAGCGTTTCAGGACGAGTGGTAGCAACCACAACGCCTTCACTGCCGTCAGCGGCCGGATAACGAATTTCCCAAAGATGACCGTCTTCTTCAACGCTTTCAACTTCCAAGTCGCTCACTGCGCTTTGCAATTTGGAGTCCCAGTTTACCAAACGCTTGCCGCGGTAGATCAAACCGTCGTTATATAAACGAACGAACGTTTCCACAACGACCTTAGAGAGGTTGTCGTCCATCGTGAAGTAGAGGCGATCCCAGTCAACAGAGTCGCCCATACGACGCATTTGTTGCAAAATCGTGCCACCGGAGAACTTTTGCCATTCCCAAATCTTGGCGATGAAGTCTTCGCGGTTCATGTCACGACGGGAGAGACCTTGTTTTTCCAATTGGCGTTCAACCACGATTTGCGTGGCGATACCGGCATGGTCCGTACCCGGAACCCAAGTCGTGTTGTAGCCCTTCATACGGTGGAAACGCACGAGCGTATCCATCACCGTTTGGTTAAAGGCGTGACCCATGTGCAAAATCCCCGTAATGTTGGGCGGGGGCAATTGCACGGCAAAGCTGGGCTTAGACGGATCGAGTTTGGCCTTAAAGTAGCCACGTTGTTCCCAAATGGGATACCAGCGTTTTTCGATTTCCGCCGGTTCAAAGCTCTTGGAAAGTTCTTCAGTCATCATTTCGTACTTTTCTTTTTAAATAAGTGAAACAGTTCATTTTAACCGAGATTTTGTTCTCGGATAATTTTTTGGGTTTCCGTGCGCACCGATTCAAGAATCAATGCGTTGAGTTGATTGTTCAAGTCATTTCTCATTCGTTGATAAGAATTATTTAACGCCATGGAAAGAACATCATCAAGTTGTGCGCTCACTTGTTGGCAAATGGCCGGTGCAATGCGTTGCGTAATTTCAGCAATCAATTGCTCCTTATCAACTTGCGGGGCGGCAGGTGTGACAGGCGTACTTTGCACCACCGGGACGCGTTCAATGACGCGACTTAATTGCTCCCACGAGACCTTCACTCGATCTTTGAGCACGGGAATGTCATCACGAGGGGCGATGGTGGGTTCTTTTCTCAATAAGTTATCCATTATTTCTGTGCTCCTTGATCATGAGCGATGGGGTTAAGCCCTTGACTGCGATAAAACTTAAAACGTTCTCGAGCAGCGACTTTTTCATTTTCGTTGGGAGGAACGATGTCAAAAACTCGTCCGTAACGCTCAAAAAGCGAACGATAATTGTTGGGTAATTGATCATCGAGCAACACTAAAACGTCACGAGCAGGTAAGAGTTCCTCGTCGTTGGCGTAAACAATGGGCGTTTCTGCGGCGAGCGGATCCGTTGCATGCACGTGCGGATAAAAACCCGTCGGGTCAAAGCTCCAAAGTTGACGGCTAAAAAATTCAAGTTTATTGGCGTCTTTAGCCCATACGGCTATGGTCATGTTCATGGAACGCGCCTTGCGGATCAATCGACAGGCGTAGCTGTAGCGATTGGGGACGTTAAAGTGAAAATCGATGCGTTGTGCCATGGCAATTTACTCGGTGCGGGTGTGAGCGAGTTGATGTAACCACGTTACCAACAGAGGAACGGGTCGTGCCGTGCTTTTGCCCATTGTGCCACCCGTGTTGGCAGTGCCTGCGATATCCAAGTGTGCCCATGGCATTTCGTCATCAATGAATTTGGCTAAGAAGGTGGCGGCAATCGGTGCGCCGGCTTTACCGCGCGGGCCAATATTGGCAATGTCGGCGACATTGCTCTTAATCATGCTCTTGTACTTACCGTTAAAGGGGAGTGTCCAAACAGCATCCATGGAAACGTCAGCGGCCAATTCGAGCGAATCGCACAAAATCGGGTCGTTGACAAAAAGGCCGTTATAGACGTCACCTAAGCTCACAACGCACGCACCCGTTAAGGTCGCCACGTCAACAATGCTTTGCGGTTCATAGCGCTTGGCGTAAGTAAGGGCGTCGGCCAAAATCAAGCGACCTTCGGCATCGGTGTTAAGAACTTCAACGGTGAGGCCCGAGAGCGTCTTGATGACGTCTGAGGGCTTAATAGCGTTGGCGTCAGGCAAGTTTTCGCAAGCTGGTACCAAAGCGATCACGTTAATCGGTAACTTCATGAGCGCGGCTGCATGAACGCTTGCCAAGACGGCGGCAGCGCCACACATGTCGTACTTCATCTCAAGCATGCTGGAGCCGGGTTTTAAGCAAAGGCCGCCGGCATCCAACGTGATGCCCTTACCCACTAAGCACACCGGAGCCTCATCTTTTTTGCCACCCATGTAGTGCACTTCGATAAAGTGGGGTTCGACGACAGAGCCTTGAGAGACAGACAAGAAACTCGTCATTCCGATTTTTTCAATAGCTTTGCGATTGTGAACCTTCACTGTCACGTTTTTAAGCGATTTGTAAGACTTGGCTATGTCAGCCAAGAAAGCAGGGGTGCACGTATTTGGCGGCAAGTTTCCTAACCACTTGGCCTCATTCATGGCGTGCCCAATCGTTTCACCTAAATGCAAGGCTTCAGCAAAGTCTTCGCCCTTTTCATTGAGGATAAAAACGACTTTTCGCTTATCTTTTTCGTTGATATCGGCTTCACGCAAAGGTTCTTGCAACGTCATTGCACAGATGGCCATGTGCATCAATGTCCAGGAAAAACTGCGTTCTTGGCAACCCCAACCGGCAACATCAACGGCAATCGTTTCACCGCGAACGCTCTTGATTGCTTGTGTGAAGGCTTTAATAAAAGCGTCTTCATCGTAGTCACTCGATTCACCCAAACCGACAAAAAGAGCTTCGCGAGCTTTAACGTTTTTAAGATTGCGCAAGGAAAGCGTTTCACCGACTTTTGCCGTGAACTCTTTGTGCTTGATGATGTCAGCTAAAACACCCTCGTTGGCTTCATCGATTTGATGAGCCATTTCAGTTAAAAGGTGATCGGCAAAAACACCGACTAAAAGGGTGTTGGCTTTGAGTTTTTCAATGGATTGAGTACTTAAAGAAAATTCCATGGCGCAGTCTTCAATTTAATTGTTATTGACAATCTACTTATTTTAATGTTTTCAAAGGGATTTTCATAGCAAAACGAAGATGAAATTGTGTTGAATTTTCTCGTTTTTTGTGACGGAGTAAAGACAAAATCCTTATAATTGATCAAATGACTGTTGAAAGAATTTTAAGGAGTGAATTCAGATGACTGATTACCCTAAATTACGTTTATCTCGTCAAACCAGAGATATCGAATTGTTGTTGCCGTTTTATCGTGACGGTTTAGGCTTTGAAGTGCTCGATCGCAGTGAAAATGTGAACGGTATGGATACCGTGCTTTTGGGCCATAAGCATTGGCCGTATCAATTTGAATTTGCTCAAGTGCGTGGTGCTGAAGATGCTCCTCGTGCCCCTTCGAGCGAGTACTATCGCGTCTTTTGCATCGAAAGCGATGAACTTTGGACGATGTTGTTAGCCAGCATGTTTGATGCCGGTGTTCCGCAAGTCACGCCCCCGTCTGCTTACGTTAACGGCAAGTGGCCGAGCGTTGCTTACGAAGACGCTGACGGTTATCGTGTTGTTTTGGTTCACGGTCACTGGAAGAAGTAATTCGCTCTTCATGATCAAAGCGCAGTCGGCCTGAATTTTCCGATCTGCGCTTTTCTTATTTTTAAGGAACAGAGATGATTTCCGTTCGTGTTGCTACCGTTGATGATGCTCAAGCGCTCTATGACATTGAATCCGCCTCTTTCCCGGAAGCGGAAGCTTGCAGTTTGGAGAACTTCCAAAAACGCTTGGCTGTTTTTGCCGATTGCTTTTTAATTTTGGAAAAAGATCAAAAACCAGTGGGTTTGATTGATGGCATGATCACCGATCAGATGACCATCACGGATGATCTCTATGAAGACGCAACGCTTCATAATCCCAATGGCGCATGGCAAAGTGTTTTTGGCTTAGCGGTGATTCCGAGTGAACGTCGCCAAGGGTTTGCTGCTTTATTGATGATGGAATTTATTGAAAAAGCTCGTAGCGAAGGCCGTAAAGGTTTGATTTTGACCTGCAAAGAAGGTTTGATCGACTTTTATGAACAGTTTGGCTACGAGTGCCAAGGCGTCTCCGGCTCTGTTCACGGTGGCGCCAAGTGGTATGACATGGTCTTAGACTTTGAAAAAGTTCCTCCTGTTTTCTAACGAAAAATGAACCGTAAAGATTTTGAAATTATGGCCCCGGTGGGGTCTCGTGAAGCGTTATATGCCGCTATTCAAGCCGGTGCCGATTCCATTTACTTTGGGATTGAAAACCTCAATATGCGTGCGCATTCGGCAAAGGCATTCACGATTAACGATTTAAAAGAAATCGCCGAAGTTTGTCACGAACACAAGGTTAAAACCTATTTAACGGTCAACACCATTATTTATGACGAAGACCGTGCGCTTATGCGTGAAATTATTGATGCGGCTAAAGAAGCAGGCATTGATGCAATCATCGCAAGCGACGTGGCCGTGATGAGTTACTGCTATGACATTGGTCAACCGGTTCATTTGTCCACGCAATTAAATATCTCCAATATTGAAAGCTTGCGCTTTTTTGCGCGCTTTGCCGATGTAGTGGTATTGGCCAGAGAACTCAACCTTGACCAAGTTAAAGCCATTGCTCAGGCAATTGAAAAGGAACAAATTAAGGGGCCTTCGGGCAAACTCGTTCGCATTGAAATGTTCTGCCACGGCGCCCTTTGCATGGCCGTGAGCGGTAAGTGCTATTTGAGTTTGTCCACGCGTGGTTTTAGCGCCAATCGCGGTAATTGCATGCAAAACTGCCGCCGCACTTACATTGCCAAAGACAAAGAACGCGATATCGAATTTGAGATCGACAACGAATACATCATGAGTCCGAAGGACTTGAAAACGATCGGCTTCATGGATCGAATGGTCGAGGCCGGTGTGAAGGTTTTCAAGATCGAAGGGCGTGCCCGTGGCCCGGAATACGTTCGAGTCGTTACACAGTGCTACGGTGAAGCATTGGATGAAATCTTAGAAAATCGTTGGGACGAAACCAGTCAAACGAAGTGGGATGATCGCTTGGCAACGGTCTTTAACCGCGGTTTTTGGGACGGCTACTATCTGGGTCAACCCGTGGGAGAACTCACCAAGCGCTATGGCTCTTTGGCAACGGAGACGAAATTTTATGCCGGTAAGTGCTTGAAGTACTTCTCTAAGATCGGCGTGGCGGAATTTTTGGTGCAAGCCCAAGACTTCCAATTGGGGGATAAGTTGCTGATCACCGGGCCCACGACAGGCGCGATTTTTGTTAAGCCCGAAGAAATTATCTGTGATGAAAAGCCCGTGACAGAGATTAAAAAGGGGATGGATATCACCTTTAAGATTGCTGAAAAAGTCCGAGAAAACGACAAGTTATACGTAATTCGTGAATCGGAAGTTGCTAAGCTCGCTAAGGCTTAAACGCTAGTTTTTGCTTTGCAATTTAATTGACGGTGTGGCAAAATTTTCAGCCGTCGGGGATGTAGCTCAGTTGGCAGAGCGCTGCGTTCGCAATGCAGAGGTCGGGAGTTCGACCCTCCTCATCTCCACCAAGATTAAAAAACCGCTCTAATCGCAAGATTGAGCGGTTTTTGCATAAATATCAATGAATTAACGCTTTGGTAGACAACGATCCGTATACAAAAGCGCCCCCTTGGGTAAATCAATCAACATCGTCGGGTTGAATGGAAGTAGCCGGAAGGCTTGCCACGACAAAGTGGTTAAACATGATTTCGCGACAAACCACTTGAATGGCAATACTCAAAACAATCGTAATGAGAATGAAACCAAACAAAAGGGCCAAGCGAGAGACCGGTTTGTCAGGGGCAGTAATGTGATCAAATGCGCGGAAAGGATTGAGCATAGGAGGACAATCGTGTCTGACTTAAACCTTCGGAAGAATCAGTCTTAAAGTACTTTTAACGCGCGCTATTTTAATGGCTTAGAGCTTGAAGTTTTCTTGTTGGTTACGTTTTGTTAACGATTATCCAATTTGTTTTCAAGCAAGGTTTCAATGCCTTGCAACTGAGAAAACGCAATGACCGGTGTCGGAGACGTACGATGCTCACCGATCATCTTTTCCATCCAAACCATGTTGTACCAGCGGTTGAACTTGTAGCCACATTGATGGAATTCGCCCACGAAGCGAAACCCCAAGTGTTCATGAAACTGCACGCTGTTTTTGGTCAAAAACTCATCTTCAACAGACGGATAACCGATGCAGGCATTTAAGTTGAGAATGTTTTGAGCCTTGGAAATGACTTCAAGCTTTTCATAAAGACGTTTGCCGAGCCCCATTTTTTGGCAACCGTTTTTCAAATAAATGGTCGTTTCAACGGACCAATCGTAAGCGGCTCTACCGACAAAAGCGCCCGTGTAGGCATAGCCCAAAATTTCGCCATTTTTACTGGCAACGATATAGGGGTACTTCTTTAAGGTTGTTTGAATGCGATGGGAGAATTCTTCCAACGAGGGAACATCGTACTCAAAAGTAATACTCGTATTTTTAACGTAGTAGGCATAGATGTCCAAAAGGGCTTTTGCATCACTGAGCGTTGCAACTCGGAAAACGATTTCGTCAGACATTTCTATTCTCCTAGGAATGTCAAAAATTGTACTCCGCGCAAGTTGTTCTTGAGGGGGCTTAGTCCCAGTCTTCTTTTTTCAAATCAAACTTTTGAATGATCTTTTTCTTATTGGGTTCTGTTTTGTTCTTAAATTGTCCTTGCTCGCAGAGCATACGTGCAATGGGATTACGCTCTTTAGGAACAATGCCCGAAATGACCATTTTCTTTTTGTTTTTTCGCATGGCTATATCCTTTGTTGGTTTGTAAATGCAGACGAGGGTTTGTCTCTGAGAGGATGATTCTGTTGCTACCGAAGTCTGCAAGACTTTGCCCGAGAAGTTTCTTTTTTTTGTTTGAGTTTGTGGGACGAATCCCGAGATGTATTAAAGATCATCATGCGTCAATCCATGACGCATACAAAACACACGGGCATTCGGGGTAAAATTAATAAGTTATGTCTTCCATTTTAATAAGGAATTAACAGATGCGAGTTCAAACTCTTGAAGCTTTGGTTAAAGCAGATGCCTTAAAGGGCAAGCGCGTTTTCATTCGTTCGGACTTGAATGCTCCGCGCAATGAAAACGGTGACATTACCAACGAAACCCGCTTGGTGGCTTCTGTCCCTGCCATTCGTATGGCTCGTGACGCTGGTGCACGCGTGATGGTGGTGAGCCACTTGGGTCGCCCGACCGAAGGTGAAAAGACCGAAGCTGACAGCTTGGTGAAGATCGCCGCTCGTATGTCTGAACTCTTGGGTAGCCCCGTTCGTTTGATCGAAGATTGGGTTGACGGTGGTTTTGAAGTCGCCGAAGGCGAAGTGGTGATGTTGGAAAACTGCCGCTGCAACGTCGGTGAAAAGAAGTGCAAGGAAGAACTTTCTAAGAAGTACGGAGCTTTGTGCGACGTGTTTGTCAACGATGCTTTCGGTACGGCTCACCGTGCTCAAGCCTCCACCTACGGTGTGGCTCAATACGCTGAAACGGTTTGTGCCGGTCCTTTGATGGCTGCTGAAATCGAAGCTTTGACGAAGGCTGTTGAAGAATCCAAGCATCCGTTGGTCGCGATCGTCGGTGGCTCTAAGGTTTCCACGAAGTTGACGATCTTAAATAACTTGGCTCAAAAGGTTGATCAATTGATCGTCGGTGGCGGTATCGCCAACACGTTCTTGATGGCTGCCGGCTACAAGATCGGTAAGTCTTTGGCTGAACCCGATTTGGTGGAAGAATGCAAGACGATTTTGAAGACCTTGGCCGATAAGGGTGCAACGTTGCCGTTGCCGACCGACGTTGTGGTCGCTAAGGCTTTTGCTGAAGATGCTGAAATGCGTGTTTGTAAGGTTGATGACGTTGCCGACGATGAAATGATTTTGGACGTTGGCCCTGAAACGGCACAAGCTTTGGGCGACATCCTTCAAAAGGCCGGCACCATTGTTTGGAACGGTCCGGTGGGCGTTTTTGAAATGAAGCCTTTTGCTCATGGTACGGAAGTGATGGCTCAAGCCATTGCCAAGGCCACGGAAAAGGGCGCCTTCTCCATCGCTGGTGGCGGTGATACGGTGGCCGCAGTCGGTAAGTTCGGCATCGCTGACAAGGTTTCCTACATTTCCACGGGCGGTGGCGCTTTCTTGGAATTCTTGGAAGGCAAGGTGTTGCCCGCCATTGAAATTTTGGAAAAACGTGCCTAATCATTGAAAATTAGGACAAAGAAAAAGGGCTTGATCTCAACAATCAGGCCCTTTTTAGTTACTGGTGCGACAACTTAATTTTTGCGCATGATTTCGATGATCTTTTCATCGGTTTGGCGCATGCCCTTGGTGATCATGGCGCCTAAGTTATCAATCGTCTTTTCAACGTCAGCGTTCACAATCCCTTGACCGCAAACACCTTGGTTAGCCAATGCCAAGAAGCAGCATTTGTAGGCCGATTGTGCGGCCGTATGCACCTTCATGGCGCACGTGCTCTTAGCGCCGTCACAGACCATGCCGGACGTGTCACTAATCACGTTATTAATGGCCATGCAGCTTTGCTCGTACGTGCCGCCATTTAAGTAGACCAAGGCCATGGAAACGGCAGAAGCCGTTGCGGTGTTACCACAGAAAGCCGACAGAGATGGGTAGTGGCTCTTAATGTAGATGGCGCCCAAGTGAGACATAATCAAGGCGCGAGCTAAGTGTTCATCGTCAGTTTTGACGAACTCAGCCATCTTCACCACCGGAATCGTGGCGGTGATACCTTGGTTACCGCTACCGTAGTTACTCATAGCGGGGAGCGTTGCGCCACCCATACGAGCGTCAGAAGCAGCTGCCGTGAAAGAGGCCATGCTGTTGATTAAATCGCGACCGATAATACCGGCTTGCATTTGCATTTCAATGGTTTTACCGAGTTGCAAACCGTATTCGTGAGCAAGCCCTTCTTGAGCCAAAGTCATGTTGATGTCTTTAGCTTCCAAAATGAATTGAATGTCTTCAAGCGGTACCTTGCAAGCAAAGTCGTAGATGTTGCGAAGGTTGACATCTTCGCCCCCAATGGCTGAAGTCCCTTCGGTCGTTGTTTCAATAACGTGCTTTTTCTCAAAAACCACTTCACCGTTTTTGACCATCATAGCGATATCGGTGTGACCTCCGCTAATCGTTACTTCAGCGGTGTCGCCTTGTGCGGTTAACGTGGCTTTACAGAAGATAAATTCTGTCGTATCGGCACGTTCAATATCAACGCGCTTTTCTTCAATCATCTTCAAGGCTTGAGCGACGTGCTCTGGTGTCACGGAAGCCAACACTTCGAGTCCAGCATCGGGATTGCCCCCTAAGGCGCCGACAGATGCAGCAATCGGCAAGCCGATTTGGCCTGTACCGGGAACAAAGACGCCCATGGCATTTTTGTAAAGGTTGTCACTCACTTCGACTCGGATGTGTTCCGGCGTCTTGCCTAAAAGACGAGTGGCATGAGCCGTTGCGTAGGCAATGGAAGTGGGTTCGGTACAGCCTAAAGCCGGTTGTACTTCTTTTTTCAAAATGGCGATGAAGTGTTCCCAAAGTTGCATGAGGAGCTCCAAGATTAAAAAAATGGGTACGCACCATCAGTGTGTACCCTTGTCAGTTATTTTTTCGTTTCCGGGTGGCGTTTTTTCCAAAGCTTTGACACAGCCAAAATCGCCGTCGGAATGAGTGCGAAACCAATACCGCAAAGCAAAATCGCTGTCAGATGCTGCTTAATAAAGGGGATATTGCCAAAGAGGTGACCGGCCCAAACCAAACCGTACACCCAAGCAAAAGCACCCGTAATGGAATAAAACTGGAATTTCTCAGGTTGCATGGCAGCAGCCCCTGCAATTAACGGTGCAAAGGAGCGAACAATCGGAACAAAACGAGCCAAGAAAACGGTTTTTCCACCGTGAGCAACATAAAAGTCATGCGTGCGGTTTAAGGCTTCTTGGTCAATCCAAGAAATGGAACCGTCATAGATTTTGTGGCCAAGCCAAGAACCGATATAGTAGTTTGAGGTGTTACCTAAAATGGCACCCAATGTAACGATTCCGGTCAATAACCACGGATCAATGGCACCGCTGGCGGTCACGGCACCTGCTACGAAAAGCAGTGAGTCACCGGGCAAAAACGCCATCACGACAATCCCTGTTTCCAGGAAGAAAATCATGAACATCACGACGTAGATGAGGATGCCGTATTCAGTGGCAATTGTCGTTAGAAAACGATCCGCATTCGTAAATAAATCTAAAAATAAAGACCAGTCCATTTTCTGTGACTTTCAACACGAATTTGATGTCTAGAGTATAGCGAAAACCAATTGTTAATTTTCACATTTACTCAATTTAAGACAAGTGATTTCAAAGTATGGCTCTTCACACTTTAGCGTGAAAACAACACAAAATTAGACTCACCTTGAATG
>CAJLGW010000008.1 GCA_905206345.1 uncultured Sutterella sp.
AATGTGATAGTCTGAATTCAGCCTCAAAATTGCACTTCGTATCTTAATCCAGGTTCCTATTGTTTAATTTAAAACGTCCGTTGTTATCAACGGACGGAAGGAATTAAACCAAAATTAATCGATAGCCTGTAAGAGGGAATATCCCATGAATTTATGGTGAAATTTGGTGCACTTTTAAGGTGTCACTAACAGTATAGATGTAAATGTCGATAAATCAAGCACTTTTTATCAAAAAAATTTCATCGTTTCTTAATGAGAATATGGAGAATCTGTACTATGAGAATATCTAATGAAGGATATTAAAATGCAAAATAAAATCCCCAAGTCCCTAGTTTTGGCCTTTTGTATTAATGCGTGTTACGCCGGATCAATTTCATTTGATGGGATTGGGGAGACAGTATCAAGTTCAGGTTCAATTCCAGATCGGTATTGGTATAGGGATTGGTATGAGGTAGATGGTATTCGCTATCTTAGCCGACCCAATGACCATCAAAAAGCATGGCAGGAGATCAAAGTTCTCGAGGCGGGAAACGTTACCGAAGGTAATGGTAAAACGTCAACGTTACTGGCAAAAAAAATTATCCTTAGTGGCAAAGGTAATTCTATGTCACTCGTTTCTGCTGCAGGCGGCAACAGCATTATCAATATAGGTTTGACTGATGCTTATGTGAACGATCTTGAGATTCGCGGACGGGGTACTCAAAGTGCAGAAGGGGTAATTGTTAGTGGTCATGGTGGTGCTTATGGTGGTTTTAAAAATGATCAGATCAATATCTTCGCTGATTATGCAAATTTGTCATTGACAGATCCGCAGGAGGGACTCGCTTACCCAACTGATGTGGTCCTTGCCAGTGGTTATACGTCTATTGATAGTGGAATTAATGTCCATGTCAACAAAAGGTTGGAGATTAACGGACATATTGCTAATGGATTTTTAACGCACTTTGTTGATCGTAAAAATGTCTTTGCCTTCTCTAAGGGTTTCTATATTTCGATCAATGAGGGCGATCAAAAACTAGCAGATGTCATCATAAACGGTGATATCTATTCTGGTAATCGTGAAGGCTACGATAGAAATCTTACGAATATCATTTTCAAAACAGCGAACTCAATTTTCACTGGTAAGGTAGAGGACCATTATAACTATCAAGCGGGTTTTGCCACCGCCATAGAAAAAGCAGGAACACAAGGAACTCATTTGTATTTTGACAATTCAGCTCGTTGGAATATGACCTCTGATTCTCGAGTTACTGATTTGAAATTGAATAATGGAGCAACTGTCAATTTGGTCTATGGCCGTTCTTCTGAAGATGCTTACCGCACGTTGGAAATTATCAATCTCTATGGCAGGGGGGGGGTATCTTCAATTAGCGATTGATGCGTCGGTTAATAGAGATAATAGTGACAAGGTTCTTGTTTATGGTGAATTTACTGGTGAACAATTTATCGCATTGAATAATATCGGTTCCTCAGCAGACGGTGCGCTAGGTACTGTTGTTGCAAGTGTCAACAAAGGCAATGGTATCTTCAAAGCTGTTGACGGTGAAGGCACATTATTCTATGAGCGCTACGAGCTTGATCAAAAAGAAACGGAAGACGAGTCGGGTTATTTCACGAAAGATTGGTATCTAAAGAAGGCAGAAAAGGTTGATCCGTTTGTCAAACCGACAACTAGTGTAGAAACGGTTCTTGCCACTACGGCGGTTAACTACCATCTGTGGCGGAATGAAAACGATAAATTAATGCAGCGCATGGGGGAGTTGCGTCATAATGGAGTGGAACTCAGCGGCCTTTGGGTGAGAGCAAAAGGGACAAAGCAAGGTCGCTCTGGCACATTTGGGTTTGAAAATAACTATGCGTCATACGAACTTGGCTATGATCGGATGGACGCTACCGCAGCTGATCAAACTCGCTATCGCGGTGTGTTTTTCAGTTATGCAGATGGCGATGTAGCCTATTCTGGCGGGGATGGCGAAAATGACAACGTAGCGCTAGGGGTTTATCAAACTCATCTCTGGTCAGATGGTCGCTATTTAGACTCTGTTTTGCGTATCAGTCATTTAACGAATGACTTTTCGATTTACGACTCACACATCAATCACATCAAGGGGGCCTCTCACAACACCGGTGTCGCGTTAAGCGTTGAGGCGGGTTGGACCAATATGCTGCCCTATGGATGGTATGTTGAACCCCAAGGACAATTTAGTCTAGGGTATTTAGACGGAGCAAAATATCGTACCAATAATGAAATAACGGTTGAACAAGGGCGCATTATCAGTGCAATCAGTCGGGTTGGTTTTAATGTTGGACGCGCGTGGAATGAGAAAAATCGGTTTTACGCAAAGGCTAATGTTTTGCACGAATTTGGAGCTGATTACGATGTTGATATGAAGCATTCTCAAAACCATTTGAGTATTCACAGCGATTTTAAGGATACTTGGTTTGAGTATGGAATTGGCTCGTCTTTAACTTTCAATGAAAATACTCATGTTTCCTTTGATGTCGAACGTAGTACGGGAGGAAACTTTTCAAAGCATTGGGGGTGGAATGTAGAATTCCGTTATTGCTACTAGACAGCTTAGTGAATTACCCTCGGATCAATTCGAGGGCTTCATGGGACCTGACTGAATCGGTATGATTCAACCCTTTCGCGCAGGCGACGATGTACCGTCAACTGTGGCAAATCGAAGATTGCTTCCGTATGAGTAAGACATGGTTGGAAACGCGTCCTTGTTTTGTGTGGAACGATGAACACATCCAAGGGCACTTTGTCAGTTGTTATTTGGCACTGACAATAGAGCGATTGATGAAATGGGTTGGAAAAACAGCGGGGTTAGAGTTGAGTTCTGAGCAGATGCTTTATGCGTTGCGTACAGCAAGCGTGCTACCAACAAGTAACGCCGCTCGTAGTGTGGTGGTTTATCAAAAAGTCGATGCCAATGAAAACTTTGATGACATTTGTGAAGTGTTTGGTTTGAAAAAACTTCACCGCTACGAATCTCGTGGAGGTTTGTTGAAAGCCTTGAAGCTGAAATCTATCCAAACACAGTAGAGTTGCACATATACAGAACCACTTCTATTTCAGAAAACTGAAAAGGCTTGGAAGGCCTGGAAATAAAGCTTTGGCAGGAAATTTCTTGCCTTTAAACTATCAAACTCGGGCGGATAGTGTTTTGAAAGAATGAGTTCGTAAAAGTTACCCACCTCTGGGCTTGCTACGGCCCATTATTGAGGATGAGCGCTGCGCCCATCCGTGGATAACTTTTACTCAAAAAAATGACTAACCCGTTTGAATAGTAGAATTTAACCCTTGACAAGCGGGAGTGATCCATAGATATTCAGAGGTAAGTTCACAATGGTATCTTTTGAAATTCTTTAACGAATCGCTGCATCCATTCAGTCATCCTGTCCATCATTTCTTGCCCCCATTGCATTGTGGCGTTTTGGCTTTCCAATCCACCAAAACCACCAGTTGAGGCAGTGTCTTTTATTTCACGAATAATTTGTACACTAACTCCTTCAAACGAGACAGTATTCAGATGAGTAGGAAATAAATTATTAGTTAATCTAGGAACGATATTTTCAGCAAAATACTTTTCTTTGATCAGTTCTGGGCGAAATGCCATGATAGCGGAAACTTCTTGAGCGTCACCGTGCCCTGTTACCCACTGTTGATTAATTTGAGGTGCAATGCTCCACCAGTTAATGACAGAAAGAATTCCGCCTTGACGGTTTAGTTTTAACCCTGGAGCAATGAATGCTGGTGAATTACCGCCGTGTCCATTGATGATAATAAACCGTTTAACCCCTTGTTTAAACCATTGAGTGAGCATGCTATCAACGATTTTAGTCATGGTTTCTAGCCCAATATCAATGGATCCTGCAAATTCAGTATGTTGAGGGGCTACGCCGTAGCAAAGGGGTGGGGCGACTACAACGTTGTCCATTGATTCTAGACGACGAGCAAATTCTTGAGGGATCATCCAATCAGTTCCAAGGGGGCCAACACAACCATGTTGTTCGGTGGAGCCAATTGGGATAATGATGACTGTTTCCTCATTTTTGAATGTTTCGTTAGCCTCTTGCCAACACATATCGCCTAAATTCATCGTACTCTCCTAATGAGTGTCATAATTGTGAATTACCCTCGAATCAATTCGAGGGCTTCATGGGACCTGACTGAATCGGTATGATTCAACCCTTTCGCGCAAGCACTGTCGCTGAACAGTGTCGCCTGCGAGGAACTCTTTACCCATTCTAGACCATTCCGGCCCGCACAGCTTTTATTCTCTTCGACAAGGAACGGCCATTTGGCCATCACGGTTCCCACTTCACCCACAAATCGACGATGAAGAATCGCCTTGATGCGTCCGATTTTGGGAAGTTCAATGGTTCCCTTTGTTGAGGTTAGTGACTCGGAATCGAAGTAAACTCAAACGTTTTGTGGACATTGAAAAGATTGACGCCCTGAACGTTTGCTTTTAAATCTTGGGAAACCCGCTCCCTTGGTGAAAAAATTATCTAACCCTTTGCCGGCATTTAAAACAGACGATTGAAGCGATTGAGAGTTCACATCTTTAAGGAATGAATACTCTTCAGACTTCTTGAGTTTAGGAAGTGAAACGATGAAGGTGTAAGGTTTAATCTCCTTGCCTGTTTCTTTGTACGCGTTTTGATTTGCTTCAAGATAGAGATTAAAAACCAAACGAGCGCAGCCAAAATGTTGAGCAAGTTTGTTTTGCTCAACAGCGTTAGGATAGAGGCGATATAGATAGGCTTTTAAGGTCATAGATTGATTCCATCAAATCGCAATATTCAAATTCAATACTCCTGAATGAAAATTTTCTAAAACGCAATATCTAACAAATCCTTCGGATTCGCGCCTTATATCCATAGATTGGACAGCAGTGGCTGATATCATGTTCTATATTGACAACAATTTTTCTTAACCCCACATGCGAAAAATTTCTTTTCCTCTGAAGTTGCTATTAGCCCTTATCCCCGTCACCGTTATGGGCACAGACGTGGCTCCCGGCAATGTCGTAAGCACATCTTCAATCACTCAAGAAATAGCGACGTCCTATTTTGTCGCCTCCCCTATTTCCAACGATATTTTTTCACGCATCAATAACAAATCTTGGAAAGAAATTTGTCATCATGACCGCAAAGATTTCCGTTATCTGACGGCACTGCATTACGATGGAAAAGGTCAGATTCGATTAGGCGAGCTCATTGTTCACCAATCCGTTGCCAAGGAAGTCTTAGATATCTTGAAAGAACTCTATATCGCCAAGTATCCAATTGAGAAAATGGTATTGATTGACACCTATGGCGCCGATGATGAGTTAAGCATGACCGCGAATAACTCATCGGCCTTTAACTGCCGTGTTGTAAAGGGAAGCCGAAAGCTCTCTGCTCATGCCAAAGGCATGGCCGTTGATATTAATCCGCTCTATAACCCCTACGTGAAAGTCAAAAACGGACAAACAATCGTTCAACCCGAAGCGGGCCGTCCTTGGATAGTGCGCGATGCAACCGTACCCTACAAAATTGATGAGAACGACCTCGCCTATAAGCTATTTAAAAAGCACGGCTGGGAATGGGGTGGCGATTGGAAGTCACTCAAGGACTACCAACACTTTGAAAAAGCACAGTAATTACACAAATCAAACCTGCTTTAAAATTTCTTGAAAAACGGGTTTGTTTGCAAGTTTAAGGACGATACCGAATCGGTCGTTGAATCCCCAATTCTTTGAGCTTCTCACTCTCGGGATCGATAATCCTAAAACAACTCTTAATTTCTTCGGGCACTTCAATCGGCATACCGGTTTTAAAGTCAATAAATACCCACGTTGTCGCACCAATGCAAACCAAAGTGTCCCCTCGCTTAATCGCATAGCGACGCAGTGAGCGAGAAGCATGCCAACTATCGACCCAACTGTAGATTGTTAACTCATCACCTTCATAAGTGGGACGCAGATATTCAATCCAATGCTGCTTAGCCACCCAAACTTGCTGGCGCTTAAGAAGTGTTCGAGCGTCCCATCCAAGTTCTGCGGCATGGGCGCTTGCCGCGTCTTCCATCCATCGCAAATACTCGCGATTATTCACATGGCGAAAGACATCAATGGATTCTTTTCCGACGACAAAATGGTGTTCGTAAATTTCAGACATTTCCAACTTAAAAATAAACATTAATGCGAATGAAAAAGCATAAACCTTTTTCGTTCCATTATCACGCCCATTCACGTCTTGCAACAACTGCACATTTGTACATTTATCACTTTACTGACAAATTTTGAACCCAACTTTCAATAAAGCAACCGCACCAGCAAAACACAAAATCAAGGCAACACTTCCCCACAAAGCTGACTCCCAAGGACTCGTTTCGAATCCTCCCAAAAAGCCGCCTCGGAACCCGTCAATCAGATAAAACATGGGATTGAAAAACGTGAGTTGCTGCCACGTCTCCGGTAACGCTTTCGTAGAATAGAAAACGCCGGATAAAAACGTCAAAGGCATGATGATGAAATTTTGAATCACACCCATCTGTTCATAACGATCGGCCCATATCGCGGTGATTAATCCGAGAGTTGCCATCATCATGGCGCCTTGCAGAGCAAAGACAGCTATCCACACAAAGCTATCAATCATGGGACTCACCCAAAACATTGTCCCGATCCAAACGAACAAACCCACAAAAAGTCCCCTTAACGTCGCCGATAAAACATAAGCCAATGCTATCTGCGCACTCGACAAGGGTGGCATCAAAATAAAACTCAACGTCCCAGAAATCTTTGACTGAATAAAAGACGAAGAGGTATTAGCAAACGCGTTTTGCAACACCGCCATCATCACGAGCCCCGGAACCAAGAAGTCGAGGTAGGAATAGGCGTCACTTACAACCATTCTTTCTTCAAGTACGGCACCAAACACAATCAAATACAGTAAAGAAGACAAAACAGGGGCCGCTACCGTGTGAAAGGCCACCTTTTTAAAGCGAATAATTTCTTTTTTTAAAAGCGTTAAAAAGGCAATGTGTGAATGAAAAATCTGTGCGCGAACCATCCGCTACTCCGATAATAATTTCACAAAAACATCTTCCAGACTCGCTTGAGAGAGCGTGAGATTTTCTGGCGTTACATTCGCCTTCAAAAGTGTCTGAAGAATACCGTCAAGGTCTTTTGTGTCTGCAAAAGAGAGAACATAATTGTGGTTTTGTTGTCGTAACACTTTCGATGCGAGTTCTTGCGGAAGCCCGGCATTTGTAAGACGAAATTGCACGGTGCTTTTCTGGAAGTTCTCTAATAGTCGATCGGTTTTATCTTGAGCAACGATTTCCCCATGATTCAAAATCGCGACGTTGGAACACAAATTTTGGGCTTCTTCCAAGTAGTGTGTCGTCAAGATAACGGTGTGCCCCATTTGATGTAAACGACCGATAAATGTCCAAAGTTGATGACGAAGCTCAACATCTACGCCTGCGGTGGGCTCGTCAAGCACGATGACAGGTGGCTTATGCACTAACGCCTGAGCCACCAAAACGCGTCGCTTCATACCACCGGATAACAAGCGTGTCGGGGTTTGTGCCTTGTCTTGAAGGCCCAACTCGTGCAAGAGTTCATCAATCCAAGCGTCATTTTTGGCTAAGCCGTAATAGCCACTTTGAAATTGCAATGTTTCCCGCACCGATAAAAACGGATCGTAGATAATTTCTTGCGCAACCACGCCTAAATTCATGGACGCAGTGACTCGATCGGAAACAATATCTTTGCCCAAAATTTGGACGCTTCCCTTCGTGGGTAAGACCAGTCCCGCCAGCGTATTAATGAGTGTGGATTTCCCTGCACCGTTAGGTCCTAAAAGCGCGAAAAAATCCCCTTCTTCAACTTGTAAAGAAATTCCTTTAAGGGCCTGAAATCCGTTTTTATAGGTCTTTTGTAAATGGTCTATTTCAATAGCGTAACGTCGCATTTTTAATCAATCTCATAACGAACCGGAATCACCAAAGCCACCGCCTCTTTTGCGCTTGTCTGTAAGTTCTTTAGCGCGTGAGCGGCATCCATGGTTGCGCGTCTAAAGAGTGCATTTCCGCCCTCTTCGAGCAAAAAACTGACGACTCGACCATCACCGTCCACCGTTACTTTCAAATGCGTGACACCTTCTAAACCGATGTCACGAGCGCGCTTGGGATAGCGCTTGTGACGTTCAATCACATCAACGATTTCTTTGAGGGCGACAGCGGTCGGATTTTCACTTCCTGATGATCCTTGCGTCGACATGGCTTTTTGTGCGCTACCCACACTCTTTCGCACCGCCTTGGGCTTGAGTTCCGAAGGTTTCACAGGCTTTACTTTCTTAACCACGGGCTTTTCAACCGGTGGTTTTATTTCTTTTTTAACAACAGGCTCTTCCTCTTTGAGCCTCACTTGCCAAACGCTATCGGGCACCGTCATCAAAACCCAATCGCGCTCAACTTGCAAGGGATTGGCACTTAAATCCACTTTGACAGGCAAGGCCGTTTTTAACGCAGCGTGTTGAGCGATCTTGAGTGGTTCAGAGAGCACCAGCAAAGATGAAAAACAAAGACCCAAAGTCAACATCATTACAGAAAGCTTTGCCACCAACGACGCTTCTTTTGCCTCTGAAATTCGACTTTGTGATGGTTTCGTCAACAATCTCATTTCTTTGCTCTTGTGCTGATAACAAAGCGCCCCTCGTTTTTCTCTTTAGCCAAGTCCACCAAAGCAACAAAACGATTAAAGGGTGCTTTACTATCCATGTGAATATTCAAAACGCTATCCTTTGTACTCAACAATTTTTCTTCAATGTCTTTTAAAGAAATGGATTTGTTATCCATCCAATAAGAGCCGTCTTCACGAACAAACACACTGATTTGTCGATCGGCACGTTTGACTTCAGAGACCTTACTTTCTGGCAAAACAATTTCCAAAACCGGACGCGAAAAACTCATCGTTAAAACAAAGAAAATGATGAGCATGAAAAGACAATCGATCAGTGGCGTCAAATCGATCTGCGGCTCTTCATCCAAAGGCGAAAGACCGGAGGGCATGAAAATACTCATACGCTCTCCCCTTCTGTAGTTAAGGTCGCGTTATGCGTTTTAGCACGCAAGCGTTGCATCACCTCTAAGGCTCGATAGCTGTGCTCGACGGCTTCAATGTGAAAGCCTCTGAACTTCAGCATCAAAGCGTAATAAACCATCAAGGTGGGAATGGCCACACATAACCCCATCACGGTCGTAATTAACGCTTGCCAAATGCCGCTGGCTAAAACTTCCGTTGATGCCATTTCGGTGAAAGAGAGCGATTGGAAAACCGCCACCATGCCAAAGACTGTACCCAACAAACCGAGTAAGGGCGAGATGACGCTAATTAATTTGAGCCAACAAAGGCCATTGCTGACACTTTTGAAGTTGCGATGGAAAAGGTAAGCGACTTCAGCCCGAACGTCATCGGAGTGAGCACCGTGCGTGGCCACGATGTCGTAAATGATCCGAATCAAGGGATTCGCGTTTTTACGGTCCAAGTCTTTCAGACAGCGATCTTTCCCGTGCTCTAAATCCAAAAAGTCACGTCGGAAGTTTTTCCATACTCGCGACAAATAGACCGATAACCAAACGGAAAGATATACGGCATAAAAGGCCACAAACACCAATGCCACACCCGCAGGCCCCAACAATTCATAAAGAGACTCGAGGTTTTGCATTTTTTAACCTATTGGAAAATGGATTTAAATGCATCAACGGCGTCTTGGCAGTCTTTTTCATCGGGGTGAGAGGCTGCCGCTTCCCAAACGGCTTCGCGTTCAGGCGTGTAGTGAGCGGAATTTTGCCTAAATTGCTTCATCAAAATCGGGCTTAGTTTCCCACGGCAAAGAAACGTCCCTTCTAGCGTATTGTTTTTCTCATTGCCCACGATTTTTTGGCATTGGGCTTCAAACCACGTTTGAGCCTTGGGTGACGTCGGATCACCTGTCATCGTCGAAAAAATGCCTAACGTTTTATCGTGAATCAAAGGCAACAATTCGTTTAAATCCGGCGGTAACCCACCTTTATCACACCAAAAACCCACGATCACCGTGTCGCTATCCTTAATGAGTGCAGGGTTATTTTTCACGTCCAACGTTCTCGCTAACTTCATCGTGGGGTAAGCGGCAACAATCGCTTGCGCCACTTTATAGGTGTTCCCCGTCACAGAACTCACAACAAGTACCGGATTTTTCATTATGCGTTCTCCTTGGTGCCGAATTGATTCTTTGCGTCCATGAACCCCTTTTTCACGGAGTCAATCAGTTGATGATTTTCGCGACCGACATAAACACAGAAATGCGACTTTTCGTCTTTGCCGAAGAAAGCCACGTAGTGGGATTCGCGTCTCATAAAAGGCATAGAAATAAATGCGATTGCACCCAACGCATCGGCATTGATATGACCGCCCACGACAGCATCTTTGTCAAAAATGTTGTAGTAGCCCATGCCACGTTTACCGGAAGAGAGCTTTGAGGCAATCTCAAAGACGTGCCCTTCATGATGAATGAAAAGCGTCACTTTTTCCCACTTGCTCATGGCTTCCCAAAGGTCATCAAACACATCAACATCGCGCGCAAAAACGCAGTGTTCACTACCCAACATTTGAGCAGCTTTGAGATCCGTGCAACCGATCTCTTTCGCAATCAGTCCAATCGTCATGGGACGCGTTGCATTCATCAGTTCTTGGATTTTTTCGTTCATTTTCTTTTCCTTTCGTTTAAAAATTCTTTTTCAATTCATCCATTCTCAGAGCGTGTTGTGCACACAATTGCAAAAGCTCTAGATCGTGGGTGATTAATAAAATGGCTTTGCCCTTTTGAGCTTGATCGTTTAAGCACCGGGCAACACGTTGCATGTTGGCGCCGTCGAGCCCACTCGTGGGCTCAAAGTGTCGGATTATTTTTCACATCCAACGTTCTGGCCAATTTCATCGTGGGGTAAGCGGCAACAATCGCTTGCGCCACTTTATAGGTGTTCCCCGTCACAGAACTCACAACAAGTACCGGATTTTTCATTATGCGTTCTCCTTGGTGCCGAATTGATTCTTTGCGTCCATGAACCCCTTTTTCACGGAGTCAATCAGTTGATGATTTTCGCGACCGACATAAACACAGAAATGCGACTTTTCGTCTTTGCCGAAGAAAGCCACGTAGTGGGATTCGCGTCTCATAAAAGGCATAGAAATAAATGCGATTGCACCCAACGCATCGGCATTGATATGACCGCCCACGACAGCATCTTTGTCAAAAATGTTGTAGTAGCCCATGCCACGTTTACCGGAAGAGAGCTTTGAGGCAATCTCAAAGACGTGCCCTTCATGATGAATGAAAAGCGTCACTTTTTCCCACTTGCTCATGGCTTCCCAAAGGTCATCAAACACATCAACATCGCGCGCAAAAACGCAGTGTTCACTACCCAACATTTGAGCAGCTTTGAGATCCGTGCAACCGATCTCTTTCGCAATCAGTCCAATCGTCATGGGACGCGTTGCATTCATCAGTTCTTGGATTTTTTCGTTCATTTTCTTTTCCTTTCGTTTAAAAATTCTTTTTCAATTCATCCATTCTCAGAGCGTGTTGTGCACACAATTGCAAAAGCTCTAGATCGTGGGTGATTAATAAAATGGCTTTGCCCTTTTGAGCTTGATCGTTTAAGCACCGGGCAACACGTTGCATGTTGGCGCCGTCGAGCCCACTCGTGGGCTCATCAAGAATCAAAATGTCGGGATCCTTTGCCAACGCACAGGCTATCACCAAACGTTGCTTTTGACCACCGGATAACGACTGCGGATGACGATGCGCCAAGGGCGTTAAATCAAACGTTTGTATCAATTCATCAATGCGAGCCTGTAAGTTAGAGGTTTGTTTCGCCGCGAAAAGGCAAGCACCGATTTCTTCACTGACAGTCTGCATTTGCAGTTGATGGTCAGCGTTTTGAAGCACGAGTCCTGCGTGCTTAAGTAAGTCGCTCGCCTTCGTTTCTTGCCCATTTAAGTAAAAGGTGCCGCTCCCCTCATTAAGTCCTGTCATTAAACGCGCTAAGGTTGTTTTCCCTGTACCGTTTTCGCCAATCAAAGCGGTGATACCGGCGCTTAAAGAGAAAGAAACGTTTTTTAAAAGTTCAGCTCGATGAGAGACTTTTTCAGGCGTTTTAAAAAAACGTTTAAAGCGAGAAAATCCGCCACTTTGATTGTTCTTCTCGTAGTCAAAACTCACGTTTGATGCCACCAAAATCGGGGCTTCATTTTGCGTTTGTGTGAGTGTCTTTCGAACGTCTTTAACGTCTGCTTCACGCAAGCCGTACTCGCATCGAACGGCATCGTTTGTTAAAAGTTCAAAATCGCCTCTTTGACAAATTTCACCCTCACGCATCACCAACACTTGATCGGCAATGCCACGCAGCCAATGAATGCGGTGATCGACCACCAAAATGGCAAAGCCTTGGCTTTTGAGGTTTTTCAACTCCTGCGCCAAACGTTCTGTTGCCTCAGGATCCAAGTTGGCCGAGGGTTCATCAAGAATTAAAACTTTGGGTAAAGCCACCAAAATTTCACCCAACGCGACTCTTTGTTTTTGCCCTTCAGAAAGAGCTGTGATGGAATGCGATAAAAGCGATTCAATGTCTAAGCGTTTCGCTACTTTTTGGATTCGTTCTTCAACGTCTTTTTCATTGACGCCTGCGACTTTAAGCGCAAACCCCATTTCATCCTTCACCCCCAATGCAAAAAACTGATCTTCCGGGTCTTGAAAAAGGGTGCCAACGGTTTGAGAAAGTTCCCCCACTGAGGCGTCTTTCGTTTCAACGCCATTGACTTTCACCGAGCCCGACAAGGTGCCTGCGTAGTAATGCGGGCAAAGACCATTGGCAATGCGCATTAGGGTGGTTTTCCCACAACCTGAAGCACCGGTAACAAGAAGAACGCTTCCTGCTTCAACCTTGAAACTTAAGTCCTTGACCGCACAATCAGACTGAAATGAATAGCGATAAGAGACGTTTTGAAATTCAATCATTCCGCCCCCTTTACATCACACCGAAACGAGTGACATTAAGTCCCCATTCAATCCAATGAAGTTCGATATAAATCGCCATCACTACGGTGAAAGAAGCACCCAAAAAGAGCCATGCGTCGGCTTTAGAAAAAGCAGATTGACCATGAAAATTCATCGCCCCTTTTTGAAGACCCCGATCCAGTCCCTTGAGTTCTGCGGCAACACCCAATGCTTCACTGCTTTTTAAAGCCCGAAATAAAAGTGGCGTAAAAAGTAAACGTGTACTCAAATACGGATGCCTTAAAAAGAAAACAAAGCCCATCTCCCAACCACGGATTTTGAGCGTTTCCCAAACCTGGGCCACATCATTGGTGAAAGTCGAAATAAAACGAATCATCACGGTGGCAGGCAGGGTCAACATGAAGGGAAGACGCAACTGAGTTAACGCACTCATGATGTTCTCAATCTTCGTTGTCAAGGCCATACTCATGACGCAATTCATCATGGTTAAACCTCGAAGAAAGGGTATGACGAGACTGGCAAACGTTATTTCGCCCAAACTCGGAATGAATGAGGCCATCACCCAAGTGCAAGCACTGGCGAGCACCATCATGGCCCCCATGAGTAAGTACAAAACAAAAACCAACAGAGGGCGATTGATCAGAATTACCATGACAAAACTCACGGTAAAGAGCACCAATTGCGCCCCCAATGTTGAAAACGCAATGGTGGCAATAGCTCCCAAAACCGTCAGCAAAATTTTGCTTCTGGCATCCAGTCGATTTAAGACAGAGTGAGTCATCTTTTAGCTCCTCACAATGCCTGCATGACGCAATTCACGAAGGGAGCGGTAACCGGCATATAACCCCATCAAAGAACCGATATAACCGATTGCAATGATGGGAATGACGGACACCACCATGGCAGGCGTCTCTCGCATCATCAAATAAGAAACGCCTAAAGAAAAGACTTTGCTCGCGAGATCGTAAACGGCGACACCGACAAAGGGACCCCATGCTTTTTTCGCGCCGCCCACCATCAAAATGGCCACTTCTGCGCAAAGTGCACCCACAATGGCGGCGGGCAACAGAGTAATGCTTGAACCCAATAGCAACGCGCTCACGATCGTTGAGACAAGCGTAAAAACAACGAGCACTCCACTTTTACGCACCCTTGCCAATAGGACAATCAAAAGCGCAGAAAACACAAGATTTTTTAACATCAGACTCACGGGATTCATGCCGCCACCGGCCAAAGCAATCAGTAGAGATGAAAGCTTGATGGCAGCAGCAAAAATCCCGATCGTCACGAGCTCTTGTGACTTCCAATAGGTCGTTTTCACGAGCTGATTTGTCATCATCAAAGCGCTTTAGAAACGAGCATTGAGTTTGACCGCAAAATGACGACCCGCTTCGTAAATGGAGCCGTTATTTTGGTAGAGCTTATTGGTGATGTTGTAAAAACCCGCATCAAAGCTGTAGTTGCCTTGAGGACCGAAGTTCACACCGCCCGTCAAATTGAAGGTCGTTGCACCACCATAGCTGCTTTCGAGCTTGTCATCGGAGAAGTTCCATTGCTCGGTCGCCGATTGCGAGACGGCATAAGCGTCTAAACGAAGATCGTTGCCATAAACGCTCGTACCGTAGCGAACACCGTAGCGCGCGGTGATTGTCGGCGTACCGGACTTCGTGCTCTTAATGCCGTTTTTGTTATATTCACGACGTAAAAGGGTCAACGTGGTGTAAGGCTCAAAGTCGCCTAACTTCAAACTGGTATCCAATTCGAAACCGAGTGTTTTTGCCTTACCAATGTTTTCGTAGTAATTAGCCACACCCCTTTGGATTGTTGCAATGTAGTTATCCGCATCGCTATAGAAAACTGCGCCATCAATCGTGACGAGACCGGATTGATAACGAGCACCCACTTCAAAGTTATCGGACGTTTCAGGCTCTAAGTTCGGGTTGGCATAAGTCGTTGCGCCACCCATGGTGGTATCAATGAAAAGCTCTTGCAGGATCGGTGCTCGATAACCTTGAGCCCAATTGGCGCGAAGCGTTAAATTGTCCAATGCACGGTAACTCAACCCTAAGTTAAAAACTGCTTTACCGTCATCACTATCATTTGAGGTTTGGGTGTGAGTCATTTGATTAGAAATATCCATATCGTTGGATACCCACGTGTAACGCACACCGTAATTGGCCGTCAACGCATCCGTTAAGGTGCTCTCCATCGTTGCAAACAAGGCATGACGGGTTTGATTACCATCGTAGTCTTCGTTTTTTGACCAATAGCTATCAGGAACCGGCATAGTTGAAACCTTTTTCATGTAGGTCTTGCTATTGGCATCCAAACTGTCATAGGTGAATTCGTAGCCCGTAATCAAATAGTGTCGAGCGCCCAATGTCCAATCGGCTTGTACGCTTGCGCTGGTCGTATCCAAAACATTGTCTGCGAAGCTTTCAATGGCATACGGCATTATTGGACTCGGTCGGACGTGATTATTCATTTCTTTATCGTTTCGCTCTTGTGCGATATCGATACGAAGACGCGTTAAATGGTCATTGATATTTTTAAATTCACCAAAGACGCTCCCGCGCGTACGCTTCCAAGACGGCACTTCGACATAAAAGTCTTCCGCCGGATACAAAATGGAACCGGATTTAAAGTCGAGATCGTAGTGACTCAAAGACAAACCGATCGTCTTATTGGGATCGATGTCATAGGACAAAAAGGCATTGGCTGAATTTGAACTAAATTCGGTATTGGCCATCTTGCCTGCGGGCGTATCCAAGTTGTCGTAATCCTTTGTTGCGGCACCCAATCGATAGTTCCAACCATTGACAGATCCTTGGATGGAAGCGGCCAAATCTTTACCGTTAGAAGCGGAATTAAAACCGACAGAGGCGCTACCGCCAAAAGGCGTATTGCCACCCTTTTTGGTAATGATGTTAATGGCGCCACCAATGGCGTCAGAACCGTACAAAACGGAGGCCGGGCCACGAATCACTTCGATGCGCTCGACTTGAGAGGGATCGATTAACAAGGGAACGCCCGACATGGATTTTTGTTCAGAAATTCGCTGACCATCGACCATTACAACGGTACGGAAAGCGTCTTCACCACGAATGGATACACGGTCAATGCCTTGCCCGCCATCGTTTTGAATGCGAATACCGGGCACGGTGCTCTCGAGCAAATCAGCAATAGTTTTAGCTTGAGCATTGCGTTCAATCGTTTTGCGATCAATAACAGAAACACTCATATTGACGTCAGCCAAAGCTTTCTCAACGCGAGAAGCCGTGACAACCACATCTTGAGCATTTAAAGTTTCCATGGCATAGACCGAGCCACTTGATAAAGTGGCAAAACTTAAAGCTAAAGCGGCCACTAACGGATTAGGAGTAAAACGAGAAGTCATACCAATTAAAGAGAAACAGTTATTAGCTTTTCTCTTGAGTTAAAAAACTTTTACTTGTGTTGAGCAAGGCGTTGCGTGAGCACATTGAGGAGCAATTGGCTCATCGTTACGTGCCAAAACTGACCGGCTAACGTTTGAACCATCCAATCCCCAACCGGACGAACCAAACCGGCCTTTGTCCATTGTTCAAAGACATCTTGAGCAAGGCGATTCAAAGGAAGGTGGAAGCGCTCACTTAAAGCATGAAGATTGATGCGGCCCAGTTCCATTTCAGAAGAAACCGTTTGAAGGCAATGCCAATGAGGCGAAGGAGCGGTCGCAAAAGCAATGGGTTTGATGCCCTCTAAGACCATCTTTTCCCATTCGTCGTACTTTCGTTCCATCATGAAACTGTGACCATGGATCTTGCCACCGGCCCCGGAGCCAAAAGCCAAGCAGTCGGCTGCACTCTTGCCAAAGCGGTTGTAGAGGTTGCGTTCTCTGAACGTTTGTCCCCAGTGATTATTTGAGAGGCGACGCCACTGGGCGTTAGAAAGAATTTCCACGGACTTTGCGAACATTTCGGATCGTTCGGCTTTGTCTGCCCCTGCAGGCAGTTTCCCATTCTGAATAAACTTACCCAAAGGCGACTTTTCAAAGACATTGAGTTGATAGCAATCCACGCCATCGAGCGGAAGGGAGGCGGCGGTTTTCACATCGTCCTCCCAAACTTCCATCGTTTGATAAGGAAAGCCATAAATGAGGTCACAAACGATGCTCGCTTGGTTGTAAGACGCTAACTTTTCAATCGCCGCAATCAAGTTCCCGCGATCGTCAACTCGACGCATCGTTTGGCGTACTTTGGCATTGAAAGTTTGCACACCAAGAGAAATACGATTAACACCGGCTTCAAAAGCGGCTTCCATTTTCTCTTCGGGGAAGTGGTGGATACGACCTTCAAGCGTGATTTCACAATCGTTGGCAAGGGGTAAATATTGGCGAGCGGCTTTGACCAATCGCCCGATATCGGCAGCATCCAACGCCGTCGGTGTGCCGCCTCCGAAGTAAACGGCATGAAGAGGTGTTTGTTGTTGGGCTTTTTTATGGGACCAAAGTTGCAACTCTTTGATCAAGGTATCGGTATAGCGTTGACTGGAGTCGCTTTGAAGCGGATTTTGGTAAAAGAGACAATAAAGACAGCGTGTTTCACAAAAGGGCACATGGATGTAAGCCAACCCTGTTCCTTGACGCTCGGTATCGAATTGCCCTTCAATGAGTTCTCGTGCCTCTTCTCCCATATAGGGACGCCCTACCATGCGCGAATGCACCGTCACTTTGCTATCGAATGCATTTTTCAAAGGGTCATCCGTGATCGTTGCCTTAAAATTGACAATATCTTCGACTTGGGTGACGCCGCCCATCATGCGTTTTTGACCGGCTTCAAACGAAGCGTGAGCATGATGAGGGCATTTTTGAGGCTTTTCCATAATTAATCCTGTGAGAAAATCTCATATTTGCAAATGAGAATCATTATTGTTTCGAAATCTTAATTATGAAATGAGATTTTTCAAGCAGAATCTAGCTAGTTAATAGACGATAACTATCAGTAATCGAAAGTTGATAGTTAATGTAAATGATTATCATTTACCTTTGCAGTAACAAAAAAAATGCCGTAAGCCTCAACCTACGGCGCTTTTTGATTAAAAAACTTTCAAATTAAAACACGTACGACCACATCGCCAACAAAATCAATTGACCCGTGATGATGCGCAAGAACATCGCTAGCGGATAAACCGTTGAGTAAGCCACAGGAGCCGCGTTCTTTTCAGACAAGGTGGAGGCGTAAGCCAAGATAGGAGAGTTCGTACCCAAGCCAATCAAAAGACCCACGATGCTGTGGTAGTTAAGCTTGCAGAACACACGAGCAATAATCCCCACCACCAATTGCGGCACAATCGTAATGCAGCACCCTATCAACGCAAAAAGTAGCCCGTTACCAGTAATCAAAGCGTTTACAAACGTATCCCCTGCTGACAAGCCGACGCTAGCCAAGAAGAGAGAAATCCCAATTTCTCGACTCATTAAGTTTGAGGACGGCGTCATGTAGGTTGAAAGGTGCAAAGACGCCCCATAGCGACCCAACAAAATCGCAATGATCAAGGGGCCACCGGCCATCCCTAATTTGATCGGCGTGGGCATACCGGGAATGGCTAACGGCAAGGAACCAAAAATAATCCCCAACGTCATCCCCATGAAGATCGCCGCAATATTGGGTTGATCAAGATGCTTGGCTTGATTGCCTAAACGGCCTTCGAGGCGCTTGACGGCGTTCTCTGGCCCCACGCACTGCAGCACGTCGCCCACTTGAATATGCAAATTCGGATGCGGGAAAAGTTCAGTACCGGCACGGAAGACGCGCGTGATGTTGACACCATCGGTGGCAGCCAACGACAAACTGTCAATCGTTCTGCCACTCAAGGATGACAAGGACACCAAGAATTTGACACGAACCAACGGCGTGTGCGCTGTTTCCAAATTGATGCGTTCGTCTTCTTTACCGAAGGCGGCAATGATGTCTCGCTTGTGTTCAGGCGTTGAGACCACACGAATCGTATCGCCCACATGCAACACGGTTTCCGGCAACGGGCTGATAATTTCACCCGCATGCATCACCCGCGAACAGATAAAGGGACGCGGAATACGCTCGTGCGATTGCGTAATCGTCACCCCGTCCAACAAGTGGTTGGTGATGTAGATGTGAAAAGAGATCGGCGCTTGACTGATTTCTCGCTCTTCAACATCCCAATGACGATCTTCTTCAGCCATGTCAATTTTGAAAATCCAACGCAAGAAAATCGACACACCGATAATGGCCGTCAAGCCTAAGGGATAAGCACAAGCGTAGGCTGCAGCAATGTCATTGCCTTGATAGTTCAACTGATTTAATGCTTCTTGCGTAGCACCAAGACCGGGCGTATTGGTCACGGCACCATAGTGAATACCTAAAATCTCAGGCAGAGAAATCGTACCTGAAAATAGAAAGAAAGCACTGATGGTAATAACGATCCCTAAGGTCCAACCGAAAACCATGAGGGAATTTAGAACAACCCCAACGCTTTTAAACGACGAGAAAAAGGAAGGACCGACCTGCAACCCAATAAAGAAAATAAAGATGATTAACCCGAAGTCTTTGGCAAAGGCCAACACGTCCATATTGACGCGAACACCTAAATAACTAAAAGCGAGCCCCACAAATAAAACAACGATGGAGCCCAAAGAAATGCCAAAGAATTTAATGCGCCCGATACCTAAACCAATCGAGATGATGGCCATGTAAACGAGGACAATATGGGCAATGGAATTAGGGTTAGTTAGTAAAGTATCGAGCCACTGCATGGCGGTCACCAAAAAACCAAAAAAAGAACAGATTAAGTGTAGCCCCAAGCCACTTAAAAAAATCAAAACTAAGCATAAACCATTAGTCTTTTGAGACCATTGACAGCACCCGAAAATTAACAGTCGTGGCTATTCCTGAAAAAATAATGGATCACAAAAAAAAATGGCTTGGGAATCACTCTCGATCCCCAAGCCTATTTGCAAATTAATATCTATTTTCCTAGATTATATTTTTCAGCACCTTCCCAAGCGGCTTCATATGCGCCCTTGTAAGCCTTCAAAATCGTCTTCGCGGTCTCGGGCGAATTGTAGGCCTTCACCACCTTTTGATAGACCTCATTGTCTTTATCTTTCGTGCGAGCCACGATGACGTTGACGAGTTGCCCCACATTAGGATTGGTCTTCGGATTGATGTCTTCCGAATAGATAGCATCTTTCATCGGATCTAACCCGGCCGTCAACGCATTACCACCATTAATCAATGCCGCGGTAAAGTCAGGCAAAAGGCGTGCCAAAATACCGGACTCGGCCTCACGAATCTTGATCTTGACCTTGTATTCCGTAATGTCCAACTTCGTAGGAACATAACCCTTTGAAGGATCGACCTTAACGAGACCGGCCTTTTCCAAAAGCTTAATAGCGCGACCGCCGTTGGTTAAGTCAGACGGAATGGCAATCACATCACCATCTTTAATGTCGGAGAGCGACTTGATCTTATCCTTGTTGTTATAGATACGAAGCGGCGTAATGATCGTGTCGCCAATCGCAACAATCTTGTAACCGTTACGAGCGATATCATTGGCCAAAAAAGCTTTGTGTTGGAAGGCATTTAAATCCAAGTCGCCATCGGCCAAGGCGCGATTTGGCGTTGCGTAGTCACTGAACTTGACGAGCTTTACTTGGATATTGTCTTTGGCCAACAATTTGTTCACGGTTTCCCACTGATCGTTATAGTCACCGACCACACCGACTTTGACCACCTTGATATCAGCTGCTGCGGCTTGACCGATCAAGCTAAAGGAAAGACCCACCGTCACAAAGGTGGCGGCAATACTCTTAATAAAGGTACGTTTATTCATAATCAATACTCCTTGACGTTTTAAGAAATTAGTGTTGGTTTTTGCGAATCACCCATTGGCCTGCGAATTGGAAGGCACTGATGATGGCAAGAATGATGAGAACGGTTAACCAAATCATGTCGCGATAGCCCATTTGGTAGCCGTAGCGAATCGCGAAGTCCCCGATACCACCGGCGCCGATCGCACCGGCAATCGCCGTAATACCGATGAAGGACACAAAGGTAATCATCGTGACGCGCGTGATACCGGCAATGCTTTCTTTGAGGTACACACCGAAGATGATTTGCAAAGGGGAAAAGCCCATGGCAAGACTGGCTTCAATGAGGCCGTATTCCAAGTCCGATAAGACCGATTCCACTTGTCGGGCAAAAAAGGGCACCGTGCCAAAAACCAAGGCAACAAAAGAACCCGTCACCCCCGATCCCGTTCCTACAAGCAAGCGAGAAAGCGGAATCAAAAGAACGATCAAAATAATGAAAGGAATGGATCGGATAATGTCGATTGAGCGATCAAAAAACGTAAACACCCAACGGTTTTCACAGATGGCGCCGGGGCGCGTGACAACCAATAAAACACCGATCGCAATCCCAATAATCCAAGCCAAAGTGCCGGAGACTGCCACCATCGTGAATGTTTGACCCAAGCACTCCCAAAGTTCCGGTGCCAAACGTTCTAAATTCGGGAAAACTGTATAGAGAAACGAAGTCATTTCAAAACCTCCACCGTCACGCCGTTTGCCAAGAGAAATTGACGCGCACTTTCAATGTTGTCTAAAGAACCCTTAATGCCAACCCCCAATTTGCCGAGCGTCTCGCCTTTTAAGAAATCGATATTGCCGTAAACAATGTTGGCTTCAACCTCAAAGCGTTTATAGAGTTCAGTCATGAGTGATTCACCAGCCACGCGACCACGGTAAGTCAAAAGCCAAACCGTACTGTCTTCTTCAAGCCCCGGAATCGCCCCTGGTGTTTCTAACAACTCAAAAAACGTCCCCATGTTGCTCGCCGTTTCGATAAAGCTTTTTGTAATCGGTGCTTGAGGGTGACTAAAGACATCCATCACAGACCCTTCTTCAACGACTTCTCCGGTTTGCATCACCGCCACCCGATCGCAGATCTCTTTAATCACGGACATTTGGTGCGTAATGATGACAAGCGTAAGACCCAACTTTCGATTAACTTCCTTCAATAACCCCAAAATGGATTGCGTGGTTTGCGGATCCAATGCGCTTGTTGCTTCGTCACACAAAAGCACCTTCGGGTCATTAGCGAGCGCTCTGGCAATGGCCACACGTTGCTTTTGACCACCCGAGAGCTGGGACGGATACACATCACGCTTATCGGACAGACCGACCAATTGCAGTAAATTCGAAACTTTTTGAGCGCGCTCTTCGGCGGTAAGCGACGTGAGTTTTAAAGGCAGTTCGATGTTTTCAAACACCGTTCGGGAGGGCATGAGGTTGAAGTGTTGAAAGATCATTCCGATCTGTTGACGCACTTGGCGTAAGGCTTGTGAGGGAAGTTTGGTGAGTTCTGTACCATCCAAAATAACTTCACCCGAAGTCGGTCTTTCCAGCAAATTGATGCATCGCACAAGTGTGGATTTACCGGCGCCAGAAAAACCGATAATGCCGTAAATTTCGCCCTTGCGAATGTGCAAAGAAACATCATTGACGGCTCGCACACACTGGTGTTCAACATCAAATTCTTTAACGATATGTTCTAATTTAATCATGATGATTGCATCCCTTTCTCTGCCGATCTTTTGACCCATTTTGGGTGCATTTCCAGATCTCGAATGCAATGGCACCATGCCGGCATTCTTAGCAGTTAAAAATCGATGAATTGTTTATTGGGGAGATAAAAAATCATCACTTGATAAGGACCTTCCAAGTGATGATTTCTAGCGGAGCAAGGGTGCTCCGAAGGTCTTAGAGCACCATCGTCATGTGACACATTCGCATTTCCATAGCAAAATCCGTCGCGCTTACATCAAGCGACGTTTTTTGCGAAATGGTGTATGCGTTTTGCATCAATGACAATCCTTTGTCTAAGAAAGAAAATGAAGACCTCTCGATGAGGCGTGTTTTTAGAATACCAAAAGCCTTCTGGCAAAGACAAGCGTTTCTTTTTGAAATCCTAGGGCATATCGCCTAAGTTGTTTAACTAGAGGGAACTAATCCACCAAACAAATACAAAGACACGTTAACGAAAAATAAGAGCATTTACAAAATAAATATGGCAAATTAAAGACAAATGAAAAAAAAATCCCTAACACTGGGAAATGTGTCAGAGACTTTTTAAAGAGTTAAGTATCTCTCGAATTTAGCCGCGAACTTGGCCGTTACCCGTCACTAAATACTTGTAAGACGTTAATTCCGGTAACGCCATAGGACCTCTGGCATGAAGTTTTTGCGTACTGATGCCGATTTCCGCACCAAAACCAAACTCAAAACCATCCGTAAATCGAGTGGAGGCATTGACGTAGACTGCCGCCGCATCAATTGAACGTTGGAAGATCTGAGCATTTGTTGCATCTTCGGTCACAATGCATTCAGAATGCTTTGTGCTAAAGCGCGCAATGTGATCAATTGCTTCATCGATCCCCTCGACAATCTTCACCGACAAGCGCAAATCACCGTATTCCGTGGCCCAATCTTCCTCGGTTGCGGCAACCACTCGTGCATCAAAAGCTTGCACCTTTTCGCACCCCATGATCGTTACACCGGCATCAAAATAGTCTTTGAGCATGGCAGGTAAGAAAGCTTCGGCCACATCCTTATGAACCAAAAGCGTTTCCATGGCATTGCAAACAGAAGGGCGTTGCACCTTGGCATTAAAGGCGATCTTTCGAGCCTTATCGCAGTCGGCCGTAGCATCGACAAAGGTATGGCAAACACCCGACCCCGTTTCAATCACGGGGACAGAGGCATTTTGAACCACGAAACGAATCAAACCTGCGCCACCACGCGGAATGACCACGTCGACATAATCATTCATGCGAATCAAATGCGTCACCGCCTCACGATCTGTCACGTCAATGAGTTGAATAGCGCCAACAGGGATGCCATTGGCGTAAGCGGCCTGCGTCAAGACCTTGGCAATCGCAGCGTTTGAAGATAAAGCTTCGCTACCACCCTTTAACACAACGGCATTGCTCGACTTCACACAAAGTCCAATCGCATCAGCCGTCACATTGGGGCGCGCTTCATAAATAATGCCGATCACACCCAAAGGCACACGAACCTTTTGAATATGAAGGCCGTTATCTAACGTGCGATCCGATAAAACGTCGCCCACAGGGTCGGCAAGGTCTGCGACTTGACGTAGACCCTCAGCCATCCCTTCAATGCGATTAACGGTCAATTGAAGGCGATCCAACATGGAAGACTTCATGCCGTTGGCTCGAGCGCGTTCCATGTCTTTTTCGTTTTCTGTCAAAATAAAATCACTTTGAGCCAACAAAGCATCTGCCATGGCCAAAAGCGCACGATTTTTGGTCTCGGTGTCAACTAAGGCCAATCGTCTTTCGGCCTCATGTGCCAAACGGGCTTTATCTCGCACCAAATCATAAGTACTCATCATTGGCCTCCAAACCGAAAATCACCAAGTCATCACGGTGAACCACTTCATCGAACGCTTTGTGGCCCAAGCGCGTTTCAATTTCATCACTGTGGCAACCTAAAATCTTTTGAATTTCATCGGATGCGTAGTGAGATAAGCCACGAGCCAATTCCTCGCCACTTTCGTTGACAATGCTCACCGTGTTACCCGGTTCGAATTCACCTTCCACCGCTTTGATACCCACGGGCAAAATGCTGCAGCCACCGGCTTTTTTTATTGCTTTGGCGCACCCTGCATCCACTGTCAACTTACCCTTAATACGAGCACCAAAGGCCAACCATTTCTTTCTGAATTGCAAACGATTTTCTCGAGAAACGAAAAGGGTACCGATATTTTCTCCATTGAGAATTCGTGTAACGGAATCGGGTTCTTCACCGGAGGCAATCACCAAGTTAATGCCTGAGGTGGTTGCGTTTTTGGCTGCCTGCAATTTCGTTGCCATTCCGCCCGTACCGACGCTGCTACCCGCGCCGCCGGCGCTCGCTTCAATCGCTGGCGTAATCTCTTCGACTTCGCTCACAAGTTTGGCATCGGGATGCGTTTGAGGATTTGCCGTATAAAGACCGTCAACGTCAGACAAAATAATGACCAAATCGGCTTCAACAATGCCTGCCACCAAAGCCGACAAATTGTCATTGTCACCGATCTTTAATTCATCTAAAGCCACCACGTCATTTTCATTGACAATCGGAATTACACGGCTCTTTAAGAGCTCTTTAAAGGTATTACGAGCATTGATATAGCGATGACGATCCACCGTTTCTTGGCGAGTAATCAAAACTTGAGCCGTGATTTGTCCGTATTCCGAGAAAAATTTGTCGTAGGTGTGCATCAAGATGCCTTGACCCACAGCGGCGGCAGCTTGCTTACCCGGAATAGTTTTTGGCTTCTCGGTGAGGCCCAAACGATCAACCCCCACAGCCACAGCGCCCGAGGTCACCAAAATCATTTCTTTGCCTTGATTTTGAAGGTCTGAAAGCTCTCTAGCCAAACGATCCATTCGTGCAAAATCACGCTTGCCATTGGCATGCGTAATCGTGCTGGAACCGACTTTAACCACAATTCGTTTAGCGTTTTTTAATTCTGAGCGAGAAATCAACATAACGTCACCCGTTTTAGAAGAATTCTTCCATTATATTTAAAGATTATTACTACAAACATCCCGTCATATAGACAGGTAGCAACACGAGATCACCCTCAACTTTAAGATCCTTCGTGCAGATGATGTAACGCTTACCTAACCTATCGCGATATTTGTTAACAAAAAAGTCCAATGAAGCATGCTTACGATAGTCGCCAGACTTCACCTCAATCGGACAGATTTTTTTCATTTGGCGAATCAAGAAATCAATTTCGATATTTTTGCGACTCGCATCGTCCTTGGCTTCGGTTTGACATCCTCCCCTCGTTAAATTGGGGTGAGGCAAAGACCAGCTTTGCATCTGGTCGCGGAATCCGATCGATTGCAAAAAATCCGCCCAAAGAGCCAATCCGCCCCAAGGCGAGACGTTGTCAGCGTCAGAAAAGCTAATCTGATAGCGTTGAGTGGTCACCACAACCTCCATCGGCGCTTTTGTTCAGAAAATTTCCTTTATTATCAATGGCCTGCCGTTGCATTTTCTAATGGAATCCCATTAGAAAATGATACATTAAATCCTTTGCCAATGTCTATTGGAAAATCTGGGTTTAATACTCTTCTTGAAATCACTTTTAGTAATGAGCAATTGGCCGATAACTATGGCATTTCTGTGCCCGAAGATTGCAGGTTTAGTTCGCTGAAGTTCGAATTTCGAAAAATTCGTAGAAATATTATGGACTGGTTCTCGGATGAATGCCTTGGCGAAGATGAAGTCCTACACATATTTGAAGGAAGAGACGAACTTATTAGTTATTTCATTAATGAAATTGTTGATGACATTAATTTCAAAGCTCGTCATTACGAAAGAGAGAATCAAAGCTATCTCCGAACTAAAGCCCGTTCAGAAGCTCGATACGGATCTCAGAGCAAGTATTGATGACATTTTGCGCGAAGGCATGGGGGAACATCCCTTGGGATGGAAAACAACGCTTGAATCTTCATTCAAGACAGCGAACATCAAGGTTTCCAAGGCGGTCCTAAACGCTATTGTTAAAGCCCTGTTGGTGCGCAATCCCGACGGTGATGTTGTGAAGGACAAAGATGGCAACGTCGAGTACGACTCCGATCTCAAGCAGTCCGAGAATGTTCCGTTGTTGGATCGCGTGGATGAATACTTTAAAACGGAAGTTCTGCCCTTTGTGCCAGATGCCGTGATTGAAAAAACGGTGGTTGATGATACAGACGGTCAGATTGGCCCCGTTAGCTATAAAATCAATTTCAACAAGTACTTCTACAAGTACGAACCGCCCCGTGATCCCGCTGTGATTGCTACGGAAATTGTAGCGCTGGAAGATGAAACGAGTCGCATGATGAAGGAGTTGTTCAAATGATCCAATGCCTTCCTCTGAAGTATCTTGCTGACTTTCGTGGTGGTTGTACTCCAAAAGATAAGACTCTGTTATTAGACAATGGTGGAATAGACTCACTTCCGTGGTTACTCACCGAAGATCTAAATAATGGGTTCATTACCACATCGAAATATAATATTAAGAATGAGGCATTAAAGCGTGGGTAGAAGCGATGAAATCCGCGCCAACGAGCGCGGGCACAGTACCAGTCGAAACGGATTCAGATGTGAGGAGGCTGGCCTAAAGGGACGGGCTCTCTGAGGAGTCAAGGCCGGAAGCGTATAGAGGAGGACGCAACTGCGTCCGAGCATATGCCGCGTACGGGCTTGACGGAGTGGGGAGATCGTCGAAGCCTTGTGTGAGGAGACATCTGCTACCCACAGATATCCCCGAAGAGCCCCAAAAAAAGCGCGATTAACTCGCGCTGTAAATACCTGGTTGCCCCAGAAGGGGCCTCAGATAACCGAAGCAGCTTCGTTAACTGAGGACCCAATGGATGAACTAATAGTAGTGTTGTTTACCAGGCATAGCGAACGCCGACTGTTGCTCGCCAATCCGTGTCGATAGTTGCGCCGCTGGTGCGTTCAACGTCGGCCCAGAGATAGGCATTCTTGGTCAGATTAAAGTTGCCGCCGAAGCCGTATTCAACCCAGGTGTCGTCGCCGTCGATCTTGACGACGCCGGTACTGCCGGCTGCGGTGCCGGTAATCTTGCTGTCGCCAAGGAACTCATGAACGACGGATGCGCGGACGTAGAGGTCGCCTCTGTTGTTCGGGCACTTGATGCCGGAAGCAAACCCAAGACGGCCGGTAAGGTTGTCAACGTCGTCAACACTGTAGCGGGCGTTACCAAGGTTGAAGTCGTCACCCTTGACCCAGGTGTAAATGACTTCAGCCTGCGGTTCGACATAGAAGAGATCGTTCAAGTCAAAGCGCCAGCCGAATTCGCCGGACACGCTGAAGGCCATGTTGTCCATCGAACCCGTGAAGGTCTTGTCGACCGTCAGATCGTTTTCGAATTTGGCAAGACGAACAACCGTATCAACGAACATGCCGTTGTCGGCCATCCAGGTTGCATAGCCTGCGAGACCGTAAGCCTTGATGTCGGAAGTGTTGCGAGAGGCATCGAATTCACCATCGGTGTAGCTGAAAGCAACGCCAACGCGAGTGCCGTAGTCGGCGAGGATGGTGTCGGCACCGACCTGAATCGTGTTGAAGTCGGTCTTGGTGTGGTTGTCACCCTTAAGCTTGCCGCCGTCATAGCGAGCCCATGCACCGTACGTGCCTTCGGAGGCGCGAAGATCGCCCATGCGCTTGCGAACGTCGTTCGTAAGAATACGGTTGGTCATCATGGGAACAGCTGAACCAAGCTCAAGCGTGGATTCCATAATCGAATTGACCTTGACGGCCGCTGAAGAGGCGTCAATCTTGCCGCTTGCATCAAGCAGGGCCTTCCTTTCACCAGCAACGAGGCCTTCCTTCATGATGACCGTGGTGCCGTCAGCACCATTCTCAATGGAGAATGCCTTATTGAATGTATCAAGATCGCCACCCAACTTGTCATTGAGTTCACCGGATGCAACGACTTCGAGAGAAGAACCGTCGGACAAGCTGGCCACGGAGACCGTATTGGCTTTGGCGTCGTTCAGCACGATCTGACCTTTCTTACTAGTCAGAGCACCCTGTACATTAAAAGTGCTGCCTTCAATGAGTTCAACGGAAGAATTATCCAGAGTAATGGTCGATGCATTGTCTACCTTGATGTCGCCGGTAATCTCAGTGGAGCCATCCTTTAAGTTCATGGCGCCGTTGGTTTCAACGATAACGTCGCCAACGAGCACGTTGTGCTTCCCGCCGAGGGTGACTTCACTGGAAGCACCGGTTTCAGAAGCACCTGCTGTCTTAATTGCGATAGCGTCGTCTTTGGCGGTGACGTTAACGTTCAAATCTCCACCGATGGAAATCTTGCCGCCGTCGGCAGAATTCACGCCATAGGCAGTGCCCAACCCTTGATTAAGGGTAATGGAAGTCTGGGTGCTATTGCCGAGGGTAACATTGGCACCCGAGCCGGCATTGATGCCGAAGGCTTGTTTGGAGGTCGTGCCAGAAGGGGATTTATCCGTAAGAGTAGAGGGCACATCAATGTTGATGACTAGGCTCTTCGATTTGATGTCAATCTTGGCGTTTTCCTGAGCGGCAATAGCCTGAGTGCCGTCGGAGAAACCGGGGTTGGAAGGATTAAAGTCGACACCTGCGCCCTTCAGATCAATTCTCAATTCTTGAACCTTATCGGTGACGGTAAAGGAAGAGTCTTGGCTCATAACACCAACAACGTTGCGTTGGGCCGTTTGATTGCCGGTGATTTCGCTTTTCAGCAGGACATTCCCGGAATTGTTGAAGGTCACAGCTCCGTAAGCAACGACGGCTGTCGCACCAAATTCGCTGGAAGCATGGACGACGACGTCGCCGGAGTTGGAGAAGTCAATCTTGCCGGTAGCCTGAACGTCAATTGCTTCGGCCGAGTAGTTTTTAGTAGTAGCCTTAATGGAAACATCTTCGCCGGTGAATTTGGCTGATGCCGTTTTGGAGCCCATTCCGTTAACCAATAAGCCATATCCCCAAACGTTTGATGCACCTGGGCCGGTGACATCAATTTCAGTATGCTTGGAGTTGAATACGACAGAAGAGTCTTCATCGCCACATCGGATATGGATGCCGGCAAATCGTTTATCAGCGTCAGTGGTCGTGAAGTTAACTTTCAGATAGTCGCCACCAAAATTGGCGGTGGCTCCGTTGTAGATGAAAATTCCTTCGTTATAACCAGCTGGAACGTATACATTTGCATTAGTAATTACGCTGGTACCGGTGACGGTAACATTATTGCCGGTGGCCGAGTTGCCACTACCTTGAACATTGATAGCGGAGTTCAAGGTTTTGTTGGAATAATCGGTGGTCGTGGCCTGACCGACGCTGGAGAGAGCCATTAAGACTACGGTAGCCAAAATTGTTTTTTTCATAATTAACTCCACGAGAGAAGGACGAATATTGCTCAGTTTGCCCCCCCCATGGCACTTTTGTCAAATATCTCAGATACATCTGTGTCTCTTGCGCAACAAAATACAAAGTCCCCAAACTCCCGCCAAACTAGTTCTGGAGCACGTTGATCCATGTCAATTGTGCTCCTAATTCTTTTTTAACTCTTTGATTTTTAATGCTGTTTATTGACCTTCTATGACTTTTTGATAAAATAGTCTATAGTTTTAAAAGGTAGGCTATATCATGTCCGACTCCTCCATCAATTGGCTCTATTCCACTTACACCGACACACACGGTCGCACCTACGTTTACACCTACTACAACAAGTGGGATCCTGTTAAACGTCAGTCTCGTATCGCTCAACGCGCTCATGTCGGTCGTTTAGATCCTCAAACCGGCGAAGTCCGTATTGGTAAGAAATTCTTGAGTACGCATCCACAGTTTGAGGGAAAGACTTGGTTCTATGAGTCCAATGAATTGGTGGAACGAGATACACAAGTCCTCGAGGCTGAGTTGGTTGATGCAGAACAAACTCAATGGCGCAATGACTGCGTCTCTGTTGGTTTGGGTTGGGCTGCTTGGAAACAAGCCGAAAAAATCGGATTGTTAGAGGATTTAGAAGAAGTCTTTGGAAGAGATAATGCTCGTCATTTATTAGCTCTTGCCATCTATCAATTGGATTGTGGCGGTGCCATGATGAGTTTTGAAGACTGGCTTGCTATGAACTGGCTCCCTCATGTTCAACCCTTAGCCGGTCAGCGCATTTCCGAGCTATTGGCTGAAGTCACTCAAAACAAAATGGATGCTTATTACGCCATGCGTTATGAGCGCATTGTCAAGCGTTACGAAGCGGTTTTAAAGAAAAATGCTCAGCACTCAAACACCCCTATGGCCATTGCCTTAGACAGTACCAGTATCAGCACTTACTCCAATACGATCGTTGATGCGGCTTACGGTCATGCCAAACAAAATGAGCACCTCAAACAAGTCAACCTGACGCTTTGTACAGACTATTTAACGGGTGACATTTGCTATGCCTACCAAAGCGAGGGTTTGATCAATGACATGGCTCTGTTTCCTAATTTACTGATGCGAATAGAGAAAAATGGCATTAACTTATCGAAAACCTTGGTTGTGACTGACCGTGGTTATGCCAGTCTTTACAACACTCAAAAGCTCTATAACCTTGAGATTCCCTTTATTCAAGGGGTGCGTGTGATTGAGGACACCATCAAAGAGAAATTTGAGAAGTATGAAGCTTCCTTTAGAAACATTGCATTCACCAACAGTGAATTGGGTGTTTCAGCTCGAAGCTTTGAAGATCAGTGGCGTGCAGATACTGAAGACGGTCAAATCACTGTCAAGGGTCTGTTGCATTTGTATTTCAATCCTACAAAAGCAAGCTTTGAACAAATGGCTTTATTGAAAGCGGTTGATAGCATGATTGAGTTGCGTAACACAGGTGCTCGTTATGACTATGACAAATGGCGTCAAGTCAGTCGTTTTATTACTGAAGACAAAGGCGTCTTTAGTCGTAACCTTGAAACGTTGGAGGCAACGGCTAATGCAATGGGACGCTTTGTGATTCGATCAAATTCGATCAGTAATCCCTTTGCAGCGTTGTCACTTTACCGGATGCGTAACATCGTTGAAGTGGGCTTTAATCAATTTAAGAACCAAACCAGTGGCTCTCGTATGTACGCCACTAACAGCACTTATATTGGAAAGCTTTTTATTCATACACTGGCACAAGCATTGCGCATGACGATGTTGATGAAAGTGAAGCGCTCTGAGTTACCAGGTAATCCTTTACCGAAGGATTCTTTGGAAAAAGCGTTTTGGCAGATGAGAAAGTTGATGGCAGATAAGCCAATCGGACGTAATGCGTGGGTAGTTAAAGAGGTTCCGAGAAAAACTCGAAACCTCTTCGAAGCCCTCGAACTTCCCATCCCGACCAGACTACTTAAAGACTAGTTTGGCGGGAGTTCGGGGTTATAGCTAGTTGACGAAAACCAACTATTGATGATGAATCGTACAGTTGACACGAAATTATACGCTTGTGTGATCTCATCATGTGGAATCGGAATCGGAATCTGTCCACTACTGTCCAAAATAATTTTTATTAAATACCCCTGCATCAATAATTTCGGCCTTTAGCTGTCCAATATATCGTCCCGAGTTTGATAGTTTAAAAGCAAGAAATTTCTCTCAAATCCTTTATTCTCAGGCATTCTCGGCCTTTTCTGTTTTCTGAAATAGAAACGGTTCTGTATATGTG
>CAJLGW010000009.1 GCA_905206345.1 uncultured Sutterella sp.
AGCCTTGGACTGCGTCATCAGCGTATGGATTGTCTTGCCCATGATGTTCGTATCATCGGCAGACGTATGATGGAACTCGTCAATGGCAACCACGGTCTCGTCAAACTTGTACGGCAGCTTGATCTTCTCGAAGGCAAAGCGGAAGGTCGCATGTGTGCAGATCAGGAAATGCGCGTCCGGGTCCTTCACGAAATTCACGACCTGATCGACCTTTCCGACATTGCCAGGCGTACAAAGGTTGTACTTCGGATCCACATGCCAGTCGGCAAAGAAGCCGTAAGTCATCAGATCTGTGTCCTTAAAGGACCCGCCGATGGACATTTCCGGCACAGCCACAATGACCTTCTTTAAGCCCTGCTTCATTACCTTGTCGAGGGCGAGAAACATCAATGCACGTGACTTGCCAGAGGCCGGCGGTGCCTTGATGAGCAGATATTGCGCATTGCGCTGTTCATAGGCTCTGGCCTGCATCTCGCGCATGCCAAGAGGATTGTGAGCCGAACTCCTGCCCGTCCGGGCATAGCGAGCAGTCATAATATCCGTCATTTGTTCTTTCCTTTCTTGGCCGTGTCTTTCTTCGTGGCGGCTGCAAGCTTTTCGTATTTTTCAAACAGCATCTGAAGACGCTCTTCGTCGTTCTCAAAAGCCTTCGGTCGATACAGCTGATCAACAGCTCTATCCAAGTGATCATGCGCGTCCTTCAGCTCCTGAGGCATCTTGTCCGGATCGTAAAGATCCGCCAGAGTAAGTTCTGGATAGAAGTCTCGAGCATCCAAAATTTTCTGAGCCAGAACCTCAATGACCTGACGCTGCGTTTCCTTCGCTTCCGGCCACGGGAATGTGTTGTAACAAAGGTCGCGAGCATAGCGATAGTCACTCTTCAAACGACCACAGACTGTTCGCATCCAGATCATGTGCATTTTCGATTCCATCATCCCAAATTCATAAAGAGAAGCATTAGGAATCGTATAACAAGCATCAGAAGCAATAGTGTCGTCACAAACAAATGTAATAGGGATGTACTCTCTTCTTTCCGACGAAACCCTCGGCAAAATTAAACTAGACTTAGGAATGCTATCAAATCTCCTGTCCTGAAACAGGTGAGGATAATCTGCAATTTGTCTCGTAGCTTTCTTATTGCTATTTAAACGAAATTCCTTACATCTCTTAAGTCGTAGTTCAATGGCCTTACTTTCGATAATTGTTTTCGGTGCATCAACAAGCCACAAACAATATCTTGGGATACTGTGAAGCAAATCTTTTGCACTCACAAACTTCTTTACATACTTATCAAATTCACGATCATCCTCCAGAAGAGAAGCCACCTCTTCCTCAGAGAAAATCAAATTTCCATCGTCAGTAGGCTGATTCCCGAGGCTCATTTCTGCCACATCGGCCACAAAGGGCGACTGCCGTTTCGTAACAAAAATCCTATGATCATTATCAGTTAAGTAAGCGCTCAAATCATTCACACTCAGACACGCTGGTTCACCATTTAATTTTTCATATGTGAACAATTTTTTGTTTTTCTCGTTCTGCTTACTAAATCCAATGATCACACACAAAACAGCCGCATTATCTTTGGCTTCGTTTTTCCACTGGAATGTTTTATGAGCAAAATTGATGTGGATTCCTCTTTCAAAAAGAGTACCCCATAAGGGAACTATTTGCTCACCTTGAGATATAGAGTTCGTAGACACAAACGCAGCTTTAACAGCTTCGTTTTCGTTCATTACTTCGGTCGCCTTAAAATACCAGGCACACACATAGTCTAAATTGGCTGCGTCAGGTATTCCCGCTGTCAGATCCTCTAATTCTTTTCTTTGAGCAGGAGTTCTGTAGGGTCTTCCGAGGAAGGGCGGATTTCCCATGATGTAAGAAAGTCGGTCGACAGGAATAACAGTCGTCCAATCCGTCGTCAAAGCGTTTGCACAAACAATATGAGCCGTATCCTTCAGAGGAATTGTCGGAATCGTGGCACCAAAGAATTTACCGAATTCAACATTCATCACATGTTCCATCAACCACATGGAAACACGTGCAACCTCAACGGGGAACTCTTCGATTTCAATGCCGTAAAACTGATTGATAGAAACCTTCGAAGATTCAATCTTCCAATCATCCCAAAGCGAACGTCCGTGATCATCGAACCGGTGAAGCGCCTTCACGGCTTCAAACTCAAGCCGCTTCAGCTCGCGGTACGAGACAATCAGAAAGTTTCCGCTTCCGCAGGCCGGATCCAGAAATGTCAAGGATGCAATCTTTTCCTGAAAAGCACAGAGCTTGTCATTCTGATCCTTCGTGAGTTTCTTCTGCGTGTCCTTGATCCCCCCAAGAATCTCGGTCAACTCTTCCTTTAGGCCATCCAAAAATAATGGACCAATCACCTTGAAGATATTCTGTTCGCTCGTGTAATGAGCACCTAAGGAATGCCGCTCTTCCGGCTTCATGACAGCCTGAAACATGGAGCCGAAAATCACAGGAGAAATCTGATTCCACTCAAGACGTCCGCATTCAAGCACGATGTTTCTAGCTCTAGCATTGAACGTAGGAATGCGGATTTTGTCTCTGAAAAGACCACCATTCACATAGGGAAATGCTGCCAAGGTGGCTGTTTCTTGCTTGCGAGCATAACGATCAGGCGCCATGTCGAGAATCCAAAACAAGCGCTCGAAAAAGCTTTGCATGTCGGAGCCGTCGGCATTTGTCAAAGATTCAATGGCCTTCGTCATTTGACCTTTAATCGGGAATATGCCCGTATCTTCTGCGAAGAAGCAGAACAGCAAGCGAGTCAGGAAGACGTTCAAATCATGCAGATGCTCGTCATCATACTTGTTCGTGGCTCGAATGATGTCGTATAGCTTGCCCATCTTCTCGCAAGCTTTAACGTCGGCAGGGTGACTCGTGTAGGCCAAGGGCTTCTCATACAGGCCAGTCAGAGGCAGGAAGAACTCGTAATTTACCTTCAAGTCGCAGAAGTCAAAGTCAGCCCAGTCGTCGACTCTGGCGTCATAAGCAGCTATGCGCTTGAAATCGGTCGCCATGAAGAAGCGAACTTTGTGCTTGGCAATCGCAGTATTGCGAATCAGTTCCTGAACGACGGCGTGCACATCCTGACCTTCGGCAACCGATCGGAAGTACATGTTCTTGGCCAGACCGAAGTCCCCTTCAGAGATTCCGATGTTGCGGCCATTGTTCGGGTCCTGAACGTTACGGATGGTGCTGGCCGGGAACGAGAACGTCTTCAAAAAGCCGACGAAGAAATCCTTGCCGTTCGTCGTATTGACCAGTTCCTCGAAGCCCTTGATGATTTTGGCATGGTTGAGTTTTGCCATAACAAAGGTCCTTTGCTCAGTGCTTGATGAGCGAAATTTGAATTAGAGACGCGAGCGAAGGAAATCGACATAGATCATGACCTTTTCGAATTCTTCTTCTGTCAGATAAATTGTCTTTGCTTTGCGCCCAAGCTTTGCCTGTTCAACTCGCCAAAGCTTGGTGCGCTGCGCCGGCGAGAGCTTCCATACAAGGAACAGCTCCTCGATGCCGTTGTCTGTGTCGACCTTTTCAAGTACGAGCCCGGTCTTAAGACGCTGCAATTCCTGGATGAGAGGAACGATGTCCTCCTTACTCACGACGAGACCGTTCGACTGTAGAAATTCAAGGAGATCAACAAGCCTCACCACGAATGTGTGTGAGTATTCCGGATGCCTTTCGCGCAGGTAGTTAAGCGTTGCTTGTTGAATTGGATTCATGGCAGGCGCCTATGTTTGTATACGTGTTATGCACGATACTCCAATATTAGCGTTTGAGCAAGCATCAGGCTTTGAATATGGCTGTTTTCCCTGTGTTTTGATATCTTTTATCTGTATTGCATGAAGCTTTAGGTAACGCGCATACGTGTTATGCGTAAATCAGACCAGCCTTTTGAGTCGGGTTTGGGCGATATTGGCTTTCATGTTGACTATCCTACACCGTCCTTTTCAAAGACGCATGCCTCTCGTATTGGAACGAGAGGAAGGTATTGAGCGCCTCTCACCCCAACGATTGAAATCGTGGGCTCTCCCGGCTCGGCGTTGTAGACGTTGTTCTCTTCGGTCAAAAGAGCTTTAACGTTAAGAAGATTGATGCTCAATGGACAAGTTTCGGTTCGGCTTACTCTAACGCCGATGACGAACAAAACCTCGAACGTGCCAAGCCCTAAAAGATCACCTTTAAGGACTTAAATGGTGACGGTTTTGAAGATGCTATCATGACATTCCCCGTTAAGGATGCCACGGCTTATACGTACCCCGGTGTAAATACGGAACTCTTCCTCTTTACGCGTGAAGATGGTGAACCAGTTGCCGCTTTTGATACGGTCATGATCAAGAAGTAATTCTTTTAGCCCTTCGACAAAAAGTGGGAATCATCTTTTCAGGTGATTCCCACAACTATTTTTAGAAACTACTTGCATTTCTTAGTTGCATTATGCATAATTACGTTCTCGCGCGCCGGTAGCTCAGTTGGATAGAGTACCTGGCTACGAACCAGGGGGTCGCGGGTTCGAATCCTACCCGGCGCACCAGACAGTCCCGAATGCCCTAAAGGCATTTGGGACTTCCTTTTTCCTACTCCCTGATTTCCACATTTTCTTCCCTTACTATCGGGTTATCCCTTGTTCGTTACCAACTCCGATTGTAAATCCCATCTAAGCCCTGTTCCTTATCAAAAGTCGAGTTAACTCCTCTTGTTTGATACCCTCACCCCGACTATCATTTTTGGAGTTTTTTTTATTCGTACTAAAGGAGAGTATCGAATGTGTACCACTGTGATTGTCGGTAAAGCCGTCTCGAAGACCGGTCGTGTCATCCTTGGCCACAATGAGGATGCAGGCGGCCGCGTCATGCATCAACAGTTTTATTGCCCGGGCGGCAAACATGCCGCAGGCGAAATGCTGACAGCTGAACACGGTCGCGCTCAAGTGCCGCAAGCTGAAGAAACGTTGACGACGTATTGGTCCAACATGCTTCAAATCGACGGCTCTTCTTTTGACCAAGGCTATGCTAATGAAGCCGGCCTTGCCATCTGCTCCAACGGCGGTGGCAGCTCCTTTACCGGTGACGATCCCGATGAAGCCTCTTTGGGTTTAAAGGACGGTGGTGTCGGTTTCTTGTTGCGTCGCGTTATGGCAGAACGTGCCCATACGCCTCGCGAAGCCATTGAAATTGCCGCTAAGCTCTTAGACGAATACGGCTATTTTGGGAGCGCCCGTAACTACTCCGTTGCTAGCAAAGACGAAGCTTGGGTCTTGAACGTTGTCAAGGGCCATCACTATGTCGCTAAGCGCGTACCCGACGATCAAGTGATGTTGATCTCCAACATGCTTGCTATCCGTCACGTCGATATCAACGACAAGGAAAACGTCATTGCCTCTCCGGGCTTGATTGAATACGCCATTGAAAAGGGTCGCTATACGCCTGCCGTTGAAGGCGACTACAGCGACTTTGACTTCGCTGCCGCCTACCAAAGCGATGAAAACCGTCACGCTCAAACGAAGTCCTATCGCATGCGTTTAGGCTGGTGGAAGATCACGGGCGACTATTACAAGGACGAACTCCACTATCCGGAAATCTTGCCACCCGCTCAACCCATGGGCGTTGAGGACGTGATTGAAGTGTTAGGTTTGACCTGCTACGAATCTTACGCCACGCGCGGCGACGGCAAGGAAGACGCCTTCCATGTTTCTGCTCGCGACATCTCTCGCTCTCAAACGCGTGAAAGCTGGGTTATGGATTTGCAAGACCAACCGCTTTTTAACACGATGTGGCGTTGCACGAGCTATCAAGACACGGGCGTTTATATCCCCTGGTTCCCGATGTCGGGCATCATTCCTAACGGCTATCAATGGATGACGTTGGAAGAGGCTCGCGAAAATCACTTTAACTTAAAGCCCGAGTACTTAGACTTTGACTTGGATCGTAGCTATCACATCTACGCCACGATCGGTGAACTCACGAACTTTAACCGCGGTTTGTTGCCGGGTGTCACTCGCGTTAAGCGCCTTTACGCCGAAGACGTCTTTGAACGTACGGCCGCTGTGATTGAAACGGCTCGCACTCAAAGTGAAGAAGAAGCCAAGAAGACCTTGGGGACCTTTACGTGCGATGAATGCGACAAGATGGACACGGTCTACGATGCCCTCTTAGATGCCATCACCACGCACGTCATGAGCGTTGAAGCTGACACGATGAGCGTTTCGAAGGAAGAAACGGTTGAAGTGGTGCTTTACGGTAGCCCTGAATTCAATGTCCAAGGCTTGGACATCGATACGGTTTACTGGAGCTTGGGCTTTACCGGTAAGAAAGAAAGCGTTAACGCTCCTGCCAAACCCGTCTCTGTTCGCTTTGACGATATCGACGGCGACGGCATCGTGGACGCAGTCTTGACCTTCAATGCTCACGAAGTTGCACAATTTGGTATCCCCGGTTGCGTCACCGATACGTACTTACGCGGCCTTTGCAACTGCTTGCGCTTCGTTGCCATGGACACGGTGCTTTTCACGGAGTGAGTCTCTGATTTGAATCGCAATTAACCGTCAGACCGCTTCTGTTGATGATAGAGGCGGTCTCTTTTTGCCTATTTTCCGAGCCTTTCTTCATGAAACTTTTGCTTTTTATCAAAAAAACTTAATATTCCTTCAGCGCTAATTCTTTGTATTTAAAGAATATTCTTCTTTTTCAGCATCTTTCTAAGTATTCACCCTAATCACGTTAACCCTTTTAGCACCTTAAATCCTTAAAATCCAAAACGGTTCAAAAAAAACGCGAAACACTTCTTTCACAAGAAGTGCATTCTAAAAAGGGCTTAAAAAATCATGAAAAAACCGATTTATAGCGTTCTGTATTTCCAAGTGATCTGTGCCATTATTGCCGGTGTCACTTTGGGTTATTTCTATCCCGACTTGGGTTCCTCCATGAAGCCACTCGGTGACGGCTTCATCAAATTGATCAAAATGATCATTGCTCCCGTGATTTTCTGTACGGTTGTGGTTGGCATTGCCGGCATGAAAGACATGAAAAAAGTGGGCAAAACGGGTGGCTTGGCCGTTCTGTATTTCGAAGTGGTCAGTACCATTGCTTTGATCGTGGGTCTCGTTCTTGTTAACACGATTAAACCCGGTGACGGCATGCACGTCGATCCCGCTACACTCGACTCGGCCTCAGTCTCCATGTACACCTCGGGCGACAAGATCGGTTCGACGACGGACTTCTTCTTACACATCATTCCGAACACGGTTGTGGGCGCATTTGCAGAAGGTGAAATCCTTCAAGTGCTCTTTTTCTCGATTCTCTTTGGTGTTGCCCTTCAACGCTTCGGTGGTCGTCGTACGCTTATTTTTGACATCATCGAAAAGAGCTCTCATATTCTCTTTCAAATCGTGAACATGATCATGCGCGTGGCCCCTATCGGTGCCTTCGGCGCCATGGCCTTTACGATCGGTAAGTACGGCTTGGCATCCCTTTTGCCGTTGGCAAAGCTCATGGGGACGTTCTACTTGACGTGTTTCCTCTTTATCTTTGTCGTGCTCGGTGCCATTTGCCGCTACGCCGGTTTCTCCGTTTGGCGCTACATCTGCTACATCAAGGAAGAACTTTTAGTGGTGTTGGGGACGTCCTCTTCGGAGTCTGCCCTGCCGCGTATCATGGAAAAGCTTGAAAACGCCGGTGTGAGCAAATCCGTTGTGGGTCTTGTGGTGCCGACCGGTTACTCCTTTAACCTTGACGGTACAGCGATTTACCTTACGATGGCTGCCGTCTTTATTGCACAAGCTTGCGACGTTCAAATGACGTTGGTGCAAGAAGTGACGCTTTTGGCAGTGTTGCTCTTAACGAGTAAGGGCGCAGCCGGCGTGACGGGATCCGGCTTCATTGTTTTGGCCGCAACGCTTTCTGCCGTCGGTCACGTGCCTGTTGCCGGTCTTGCTCTTATTCTCGGTATTGACCGCTTCATGTCCGAAGCTCGCGCTTTGACGAACATCATCGGTAACGGTATCGCTACGATCGTTGTTGGCAAGTGGTGCGGAGAACTCGATCATGACCGACTTCACTCGGTCTTGGGTAAAGCCAACACAAGCATGCCTGATAAGATTCCTGAATTGCCTGAACCCAAGGTATTTAAGGATCATGAACAACTTCAATACATCCCGATTGACGATTACGAAAACCGTTAGTTAAAGCACTCCTGCACACAAAAAGGCCGCTTCAAACTGAGCGGCCTTTTTGGTGGCTTGAAATTTATCGATTCTGATTAACTGATAAAGAACAAGAACGCTAACGTACAGATTTGTACAGGTGCAGAGCGTTTAATCACCTCAATCGGAGAAACACCTGCGATACCGGAGATCACGATCACACCGGCGGCCAACGGAGAAGACACACGACCGAACGTGGCAGCACAGCTAGCCAAGTAGCCCAAGTCAGGAATCGTCAAACCGAAAGCTTCAGCGTGCGGGGTCACAGCTTCGTTAAATGCGAAAGCAGCAGCGTCACCAGAACCGGTCATCACACCCAAAACGTAGGGGCCGACAGCAGCACCAAGCTTGGCGAGTTCGGAAGAACCCTTCAAAGCTTCAACGAAGACTTCAATCACACCGCAAGAACGCAAACCGGCGGCAAACACACCAGCAGCAATGATCAAGCCCAAGATGTTACCGTAGCCACGGCCCATGCCGTCGAAGAACTTACGGGTAATTTCAGCGGGGTTAGCACGCGTGACGATCAACGTGTACATGACACCGACCAACATGGCCGTTGCCACAGAAATCTTAAATTGCGGAAGCCAAACGGCCACAGCAAAGAGCAACACCACCGGCAAGAGCGGGGCAAATGCAAAGAGTAAATTCGGGTTAGCGGGCAATTCGACCTTGTTGGCAGCATCATGCACACCATCGTTATCAAAACCGTCTTTCTTGAAGTCACCGAAAATCAAGCAGGCAACAACCATGAAGATAATACAAGCGATGGAGATCAAGAGCGTGCGCGTACCCGTGTAGGTCAAGTATTCCATAATCGGCCAGTCAGCCAACTTGGCAACGAAACCGTTGTGAGAAGAACCGGGAGACCAGAAGGACGGCAACGTGGAAGCGACCACCGTAGCAGCTGCCATTGCCGGACGGAAGCCAGCACGAATCATCAAGGCGCAGATCGTCGGACCGATGGCGGCACACATACCGGCCAAGGAGGAGATTGCGATAGAGACGATACCCGTCACGATCATACAGCACGGCAACAAGAAGATACCGAGCTTATTCAAAGGTTTCGTCAAAAGCGAGACCAAGTGCAAGTCGCACTTCGTGATGTTCATGACACCGGCAAAACCCATTGCCGAACAGATCACGATAATCAACGAGCTACTCGTCATGGATTTGTCGAATTGTTGGAATGCCGCATAAGGATCAAGCGACAAACAGCACATTAAAAAGCCAGAGGCCAGAAGCACTAAACGCGTTTCCCAGCGCTTTAACAGTCCGTAGACCGTGCCGCACACAACGATTAAGGCGGCCCACATAGTCCAAGTCATTGGATTTCTCCATTGGTTAAAAAGAAGAGGTTTTTCATGAGTTTTTGAGCCCTTCTGAGTCCAAAAACAGTCATAGCCTGTCATTGTATGTAGGGCAAATCTCAAACGATATTAGGATAACCCCTAGAGGTTTCGTTAATTTCTGCAAACTTATGATAAGTGTCACATCTTAGGCAAATACACCTAGAAGAATTTGCTTTTTTTACTAAAATTTGATCCACTTTTTGGAAGATTTTTCCTTTCTCACGTTTTCGTTTTGAGGTCTTAAATGCTCCAACATCACTACTATGGCAACTTCACAAAAGAAGAATTTGAAGCTTTGCCTGAAATCCTTCAACGCTTCTTGTCCTATACGCAATACAACACAACGAGTAACCCGCATAGTGACACACTGCCCTCCACCCCTGAGCAAATGGCCTACGCTCAACTTTTGAAAGCCGAATTTGAAAGTGTGGGCATTAAAGACTGCAAAGTCACCGACAAAGGCATTGTCTATGCATGGGTACCAGCTTCGGAAGGTTTTGAAACCGCTCCGGCTTTGGGTCTTATTGCTCACATGGACACGTCTCCTGAAGTGAGCGGTGAACCTGCCCAATGGAAGGTCATTGACTATAAGGGCGGAGACATTGTCTTAAACGAAGAAAAAGAAATTATCCTTAAACTTGAACGCTTCCCTGAAGTCGCCAAATACGCCGGTCAACCCTTGGTCGTGACGGACGGTACCACGCTTTTGGGCGCGGACGACAAAGCCGGTATTGCCGTGTTGGTGCAATTGGCGAAATACTTCGTGGAGCACCCTGAAGTCGCCCACGCCAAACTGTGTTTTTGCGTAACGCCCGATGAAGAAATCGGTCGTGGCACTGCCGGCTTTGATCCGAAAGAATTTGGGGCTGACTATGCCTACACGATTGACGGCAGCGAAGTGGGCGGTTTTGATACCGAAACCTTTAATGCTGCAATGGTGACGGCTCACTTTGAGGGTTTAAACGTTCACCCGGGTTCTGCAAAAGACAAAATGGTCAACGCCATTCGTATGGCGATGGACTTCTTAAGCCGTTTCCCGACCGAAAGTATTCCCGAAAAGACGTGCCGCTACGAAGGATTCTTCCATCCGATTGGCATCACGGGTGCCGTTCGTGGTGTTGATGTTCGAATGCTCATTCGTGACCATGACAACACCAAGTTTGAAGACCGTAAGGCTTACGTGCACAAAGTGGCTGAAGAAATGAATAAGGTGTGGGATGGTCGTGTGACCGTAACGGTTAAAGACCAATACTACAATCTTATGAATTACTTAAAGGACTATCCGGTCGTTTGCGACATCGCTCGTGAAGCGTTCCGTCGCGAAGAGTTGGAGATTGTTGAAAACCCGGTGCGTGGTGGCTCTGACGGTTGCCAAATCTCCAAAATGGGCGTGCCCACGCCGAATTTCTTCACGGGTGGCTTAAATTTCCACGGCGTCTACGAATGTTTACCGGTTAAGTCTTTGCTTCGTTCTTATGACATTGCCAAGCGTTTGTGCGAAATGTCCTCAGAAGTAAAAACCTTAAAATAATCACTTTTCTGATCAGACAAAAAACTCGGTGGATTTTTAGGTTCACCGAGTTTTTTCAATTAGAGCATGATCAGCATACTGACGATCGGAATGCTTGCTGCTACCGACAAGGAATTAAAGTTGGCCGCCATCTTCACATCGCACTTGGCTTTAATGGAGAAAATCATCGCCACCGCAGGAATCGGGGCAAAGGCCAAAATGGCCAACGCACGACGAATTTCTTCATCAAATGGCAACAAGTAGTAAAACGCCGCTGAAATGACGGCTGAGAAAAGCAAACGAACAAAAAGAAGCTTAAAAAGGTCAATGACTTGTTCACGACGCATGATGAGATTAATCCCCTGCCCGATCATGATCATCGCTAAAAAGGCGTTGGCATTGGCGCCGATTTGCGCCACGTTCAACACCGCCTTAGGGAAAGATAAGTGCAATAGGGCCATGATCATCATGACGCCATAAGCCCAAATGGGACCCGATGTCGCCAAACGAGAAAGGATGCTCTTAGCATAATCCCAACGAGAGCCTTCAGAGCCCACCGCAATAGAGTACGTTGTCCCCGTGCACATCAAGGCGTTACCGATATCGAACATGCAGATCGACAAAAATCCTAAAGGAGACAAAAAGCTTTGCAAGAAAGGCATGGCAAAGGTGCCAATGTTGTAGCCGGCCAAGTTAATGGCGGCAAAGGTTCTGGCCTTCGGATCTTTACGCTTCCAAACCATGCCCACCACAACCATCACGAGGTTGGCAAGAACGCCCAAGAAAATCAGACCAAAAAAGCTTGCTTTCATCTCAATACCATTGAGACTCACCATCACCAAGCAAGGCAACGTCACGTAAAGCAAAAGACCGGAAATCGCATGAACGGTGTCAGCCTTGAGCACATTACAGCGACGAAGGATGTAGCCCAAAACAATGAAGGCAACAAAGCCAGCAATTTTTGCCAAAGCTTCCATTTCAATACACATTTAAAAAGAGAGAACAAAATTTTACGCCTTCACTCACGCTCGACGCGAAACCACTGTAAACTTTCCTAAGGTTTTGGATTTAGTTTATGTCAATTTTTAGTACACCCGTTACCGACACAGAGACGCTTGAACTCAATCTCAAGCGCCCCTACTTTATTTCGGACTTGCACTTGGATGTCAACCGTCAAAAGGACTTTGCATGTTTTTCGCGTTTTATCCGTGAACATGAAGATAATTTTGATGAACTCGTCATCTTGGGAGATTTCTTTGACTATTGGGTGGGTGATGATGCCATTGAGACGGCTCATGACTATGTTGACGTGTTGCGTGAACTCTCCAAAAACAAAAAGCTTTTCATCATGCACGGCAATCGTGACTTTATGTTAGGAGGCGATTTTGCCAAGACCGTTGGTGCGACACTCCTAACCGATCCGACAAAGGCCGTCATCTGCGACAAACACTATCTTTTATCGCACGGGGATATTTGGTGTACACGCGACTCGGACTATCAAAAGGTGCGCGCTCGCGTGCGCTCTTTTGCTTGGCAATGGCTTGTTTTGCGCTTACCCCTTGCAAAGCGCTTAGACATTGCTAGAAATGCCCGAAATAAAAGCCAAGAAAAGAAAGTGGAAAAAACCGTTGAAGTGATGGATGTCGTCAACGAATCTATTCTCACTCATTGCTCGAAAGAAACCGTTGGCGTCATTCATGGCCATACGCACCGTCCCGGCCAATACCCCGTATCCGATACGGTTAATCGCTGGGTCATTCCGGATTGGCGCCATGGAGAGGATAATGATCTTACGCTCGGGTTCATTGCTTTTGAAAACGGTGAGCCTTGCATTGAAATGGCAACCTATGACGCCAAGGGGATTGCAAAATGAGTCAACAATCTTTTCGCACGTCTTGTAAAGTCGCGGCCGTCCTTTTAACGACGCTAACGCTCACGGCTTGCGCAACTCCCACGGTGACCACGCAAGTGCAGATTTCCTCTCGCTTATCCATGGCACCCACGCTTGATAACCCCAATCTTCGACCGATGCCCGACTGGGGGCACACCGTCGCCATTGTGCCCGGTGCCAGCACGAAGGCCATGGATCCGACTTACGAAGCGATTAAAGAGTCTGTAAAGGCTATGCTTTTCGCGGCGAAGTTTGAGCCGATTGAAGGCAACAAGCGCTCTGACTACAAACTCTCGATTGATTGGTCTCTTAAACCTTCTCGCAAAATTGAAGAAATCGAAGAAGTGCCCGTGATGATGCCTGGCCCCATCATTTGGGATCCTCGCTACCATCACTATCATCGCATGGGCATGGAGACCGTCTGGGTCAGTCAAGTGCGTCACGTTCAGCTCTATATGCGCACGCTCACCTTAAATCTCTACGAAGGTAAAGACAAGACGCCTGTTTACACGGCCACCGTCTCACATGAGTCTCGTTGCAAACAATACCGCGATGCCATTCCGTACCTTGTGCACGCAGGGATTAATAATCTCTACAGTCCCAACGGAACGCAAAAATTAGAAACGGTTGAAGCGGTGACGGAAATCTGTCGTTAATTGTTATGGAAAAAGTTGCCATTATTACCGGGGCGTCGAGCGGTCTTGGCGCGGAATTTGCTAAATGCTTGGCAGCCCAAGGCTATCGTTTGCTGCTGATTGCCCGACGTGAAGCAAAGCTTCAAGAGGTTGCCCAATCAATTCCTACAGTCGCCGATGTTTTACCGTTGGATTTAACGACAGCTGACGCTTGCGACATAGTCATTGATTACTTGAAAACGCATCAACTTCAACCTTCACTTCTCATCAATAATGCAGGATTTGGAGCGTTTGACCCCGCTTTAGAGATTGACATCAACAAACAAGAAGCGATGATTGATCTTAACGTCAAGTCGCTCACAAAACTCACATTAACCATGGCGACCTTGATGAAAAAAGCCCGTAAGGGACAGATTCTCAATGTGGCTTCTATTGCCGCCTTTTGCCCTTGCCCCAATCTTGCGGTCTATGGTGCTACGAAAGCTTACGTTCTCGCCTTTACAGAAAACCTTGCCGCAGAACTTCGCCCCTTTGGAGTCACCGTCACGGCATTATGTCCCGGTCCCGTTCGGACTGATTTTTGGACAGTTGCGGGCGTTGATCGTACACAGTCGTTTGATTTTTGCATGAGTGAGGCAAAGGACGTTGTTCGCGATGGCCTTAAAGCGCTACAAAATGAAAAGCTCAGTGTGACATCAGGGATGATGAATAAGACGCTTTATGGTGTCATCCGCTGTGTGCCTAGAAGTCTTAGCCTTCGTGTTGCTCAAGCCATCATGAATACGGTTTTGAAAAAAAAATAAAAGAATTTAACGAAAAGACTTGCATCTTTGAATCGAAGTCTGCATAATACTGATTCCGCAGTGCGCCGGTAGCTCAGTTGGATAGAGTACCTGGCTACGAACCAGGGGGTCGCGGGTTCGAATCCTACCCGGCGCACCAGACAATCCCAAATGCCCTAAAGGCATTTGGGATTTCCTTTTTCAAAATTCCTCATTTTCAATTCATCTCGTCACTCTTTTGCCCAATCCATTGACGGATCAAAGCAAAGGCAGACAAAACAGCCACCGGCAACATCTCGTGAATTTGGCGTCCAAAGGGATTAATTTGGATGATGTCCCCTAAGAAGCCGGAATATTCCGATTTTTTCTTTTCCAAACGGTGTTTGAGTTCACGATCGGTCATCTTCATGTAGTGTTGGCGACGCAGTTTGCGATTCTTGGGCGACTGATCGGTCATGTTACTGCAAGCCAAAAGCGCTTCAATGGCTTCCATCCGAAGCTTCACCTTATGCACCAACTCCCCTTCCATCGCCAGGCCCGGTGACAAGAAAAACACATCGCTATGATTTTGGTGGTGATCAAACTGCACTTTGCGCTCAACGTCCGAGAGCTGCTTCATCACAACGTGTGACGTATCCCCATCATTGTCGCTTACCACACAGAAGGGTTTTCTTAAACTCATCGCCAAAAGTAAGAACGGCGAATAACTCTTTCCATCGACGCCGACAATCGTGATCCCGAAAGCACTCGGGTCATCACCAAAGTAGGCATGGAACATTCCTCGAATTAATTGCTCTTCGGTTACCCCTTCAACAAACATCAACCCTCTGGCAAAAAGCACCTCGCCTCTAAAGCGAAGGATTAAGCGTTTAAGCATCCTAACGTCACTGGGAGCCATCCTTCGAGGCAACCAACGCACATCAATGCAATCACCGATCTTGGTCATTGAGCGAAAAGCCTGAGGCTCCACAACGGAGGCCACATAAGGAGAATGAGTTGAAACGAGTAATTGGTGAGACAGCGTCATCAATTGACTCATTAAGGTGCGTTGAGCATTGGGGTGCAAATGCGTTTCAGGCTCTTCAGCGGCCATCAAAATAAACAAAGGCCACCCATGCGCTTTGGCTTGACGCATCAAACCTTCGACTAAAGTAATGGTTGAAAGCGTGACCAGTGTCTTTTGGCACCCTCGCCCTTGTCTGGAAGGAACTGAGCCTTGCGTTTGATCGTTTTTCATAAAGTCAAAAAAGCGACCGATATTTTCAGCGTTTAATGGCACATCTTCCGGTAATGTACTCCCCGGCCCTTCTAAGGTTTCCGATAAACGATTGAGTATATTTCGCCAATCTTCGATGGGCGTTTGAGCGTTTTGAGGATGGGCTTCAAACTCTTCTTTGAGTTGCGAGAGAGCATTGTTGATAAAGGAACCCGGTCGATCTAGAGATGCCTTTAAATCATCTTCGGCTTGCAGCATCACCATCTTGATGCAATCAATGGGCTGATCTAATGTTTTACCCAGAATCATCCGATCCCAATTCGTAAAGAGTCTCCGCGATTTTTCAATGACTTGTTGCGCATCATTGGATGTAAATCGCGTTTGGAAAGCAAAATACTCTCGACGGTAATGATCGGATTGTATGCCTTCGGGCAAGGCTTTTGCCCAGAGGGGGTCAAAGTAAGAAAGACGTTCCCCTTTGTTATTGACCGGAACAAACCTGACATCAATAGTGATTTCATTGACGGTACTTTGATCGGCACGATGATGAAAGTCAGCGCGCTTGACGCTAAGTTCATCGGTGAGCGCCAACTGCAAAGCCTTAAGAACCGTGGTTTTGCCACAGTTATTGGACCCAATCAAAACGGAGGTCTGCCCCAAGGGCATCTTCAAAGATTGAATGCTTCTAAATCCGCTGATTCGTATTCTGTCGATCGCAATCATGAACACATCCTCTGAGGTCTTTCTTTTATTCTGAACCATTTGTAAGAAAGTTTCTACCACCTGAATTTAAAGGCTACAATGAAAGAAAAAGAGAGGAAAACTTATGCCGGAATACAGAGAAGTTGAAACCGTCACACAATTATTGGGATTAGTGACCGATCCCGGTCAAATTGACCGCCACGTCTTTCAAAATATCGACTTCACGGATTTGGCCGATTTGGCTTCCGAGTCCACTTACAGTAACTGTCTGTTCCTGGGGTGCAAGCTGCCAGAGAGCTTTACCAAGGGATTGGATAAAACCAATTTGATTTTCCCGCGCTTAGATGCCCCCTTTGATATCTATCGCAGTTACCTCTATTCGGCCAACTCCCTTTACGCTGGCTTTGATCCACGAGATGAGTCAACGATTAAAAACAGCTTCGACTACAAGGTTCATCAACACTACCTTGCCACCGGCCCAACCTCTAAGAACGTGAAAGAAACGCTTTCTCGCTACCTTCACGACCACTCAATGAGTAACGCCATCAAGGACTTCTTAGAGCCCTACCATGAGCGTCAAATCGTGGGGATTATGGGTGGACACGACCTCTTAAGAACCGATCCCTTCTATCGCCAAATCGTTTACCTCAGTAAACGCCTGACCGAATTAGGTTTTATCATGGTGAGCGGTGGCGGTGCAGGTGCCATGGAAGCAACGCACTTAGGGGCGTGGCTTGCCGAGCGCACGGATAAGGAAGTCGAAGATGCTCTTGAAATATTGTCCGCTGCGCCCAGTTGGCAAGACGCAGGGTGGCTCTCAAGCGCTTTTAGAATTCGTTTCCGTTATCCGCAAACGCACTTTATTAGCCTCGGTGTCCCCACCTGGCTCTATGGTCATGAACCGGCCACGCCCTTTGCAACGCACATTGCAAAGTTCTTTGACAATAGCATTCGTGAAGATACGATTCTAAATATCACGCGAGGCGGTTTGATTTATACACCAGGCAGTGCCGGCACCATCCAAGAAATCTTCCAAGCAGCGGTTCCCAACCACTACCAAACCTATGGGTACGCAAGTCTCATGGTCTTCTTGGGAGTGGATTTCTGGCGCAAGGAATTACCCGTTTATGAGCTCTTGGAGTATCTCGTCAAAGAAGGAAAATACAACGGTTTGCGAATCTCCATTACTGACAGCATTGACGAAGTGGTTGATACAGTGAAGACATTTAAACCGACTGTTGAATAACACCCCAGACTTAAAAAGGTGAATGGCTATCAACCACCTTTTTTGTGCTTTACGAATTTATGCCTTGCGGAATCACGTATAAGAGAATGGAGAAGAACTGTAGCGCCGTTCCCGCCAATACAAAAATATGCCAAATAGCATGGCTATAGGGAATGCGTTTACAAACGTAAAAAACCACTCCAAAGCTGTAGCTCAAACCGCCCAAAAGTAAAAGAACCAGACCTCCCGTGGGCAGACTTTCGATAATGGGGTTAATGGCAAAAACAACAAGCCATCCCATCGCCAAATAAAGCAATGCATTCACCCACTTCGCTCGCTTAATTAAAAAGCCCTGTAAAGAAATACCTGTAATGGCGATCACCCAAACGGCAATGCAAAGCTCAATCCCTAATGAATTTTGAAGCGTCACCAAACAAAACGGCGTGTAAGTGCCGGCAATCAAAAGAAAAATGGCGGAGTGATCCAAAAGTTTAAGTATGCGTTTGGCTTTCTCTAAAGTGATCGCGTGATAGAGCGTCGAAGCCGTATAGAGCACAAACATCGAAGCGCCAAAGATCGATACGCTCGTAATCGTCAACGCACTGGCGCCTTGTGCGGCAGCCACACCCACCATCACAGCCAAAGCTGCAACAGACAAAATCGCCGCTAATCCATGAGAGAGCGCATTGGCGATTTCTTCTTTTAACGTATAAGAAACCTCAGACATTGAAAAACCCTTTAAGCAACATTGTGCTTTCCTTATCAATGTCTTGAATCTATCACAGCCAAAATCACTCAGAATGAGGCAAAAATTGCGACTTTGTATCTAAAAATTGCTAATTAATCGAAACAGAAAAAAACAATAGCCTCAACTTCTCAAGTCAAGGCTATCGTCGTTTCTAAGATCGTGTTCGTATTAACGAGGTAAAGAATCCACTAATTCAACATTCGTTTGCAAGCGGGCCTTCATTACATCGGTGACCTTCGTAAAAAGGCCCTCTGCCCACGTTTCGTCGGTGTTGCGACCGGCGTAATTGACAACACTGGTTGTCACCTCGGCAATCGTGCCACGCTTTTTCAAATAGCGCGCAAAAAGGTCGACGTGATAGCCCTCTTTATAAGGATAAAGGCAGGCTTGAACATACGTTCCGTCGTTACGAACCGCATTAGCTGTCCACCCCGATCGATCGCAATGAATGCCAATAAAACCGGCAAAATTCGGATTATTGGGACTCATCTTTGATTGGCGTTCATCAATTAAACCCAATGCGTGAAAACGTCCCGGCTTGTTTGGTCGATTTTTAAGATAGTAAGGACTCACAGAATAGTTAGCATTGGCCTCAGCACTGATTGTTTCTTGCAAAAGTGCGATCACGGTTTCTGCCGGTACCTGCGTTTTTACATCATAAATTCGGTAATAACCCACTTGTTGCTCAGAGGCGGCATCGAAATAGGAACTCACTGAGGAGCACCCCGATAAAAGCGCTACGGCGCCCCCTAAAAGACAAAGAGAAAATAAATGTTTAACTGACATTACTCATTCCGGAAACATAAAGCGGGAGCAATCATTGTACGACAAAAACACCGCCCATATGAGAAAAGAGGCCAAACATAATGATGCTTGACCTCTTTTCAGAGTAGTTTGGTTTGCTATCCAAGAATTACTTGGCGAGCTTTTCCTTAATACGAGCAGCCTTACCGGAGCGATTGCGCAAGTAGTAGAGCTTGGCACGGCGAACATCACCGTGGCGCTTCACTTCGATGCTGGCGATCGTCGGAGCGTAGAGTTGGAAAGTACGTTCAACACCTTCACCGCTAGAAATCTTACGAACGATGAAAGAGGAGTTCAAACCACGGTTACGACGAGCGATAACGACGCCTTCGTAAGCTTGGACGCGCTTGCGGGAACCTTCAACAACATTGACGTTCACAACAACCGTGTCGCCCGGGGCGAATTCAGGATAGGTCTTGCCAGCGGTAACGCGGGCGAGTTCTTCTTGTTCCAACTTTTGGATAAGATTCATTTTTATCTCCAAAACCATCATCATGCAGTCTGCGATCGAAAACTTCGCGCATAGTCACTGCCGATAGGATGGACTTTTTATTAAACAAAATTTTTCCGCTTATGCAGAAAGACGCCGATTATACAAGATTTTTCAAGAAAATGCCCAATCTTTTCAAAGACTCGGCAAATATTTTGAGTACTTCAGGCAAGTAAGAAGTCAAACAAAAAGGATCGATTACTTTGAGAGTTGATAGCGACGATACCAATTTTTCATCGTGCCGATCGGAATGCGGGTTTGTTCAAGAATAGCAGTCCAAGAATTGCCTTCTTCGCGCAATCGAATAACTCGATCAATTTCTTCTTGGGGATAGCGACGGGTTTTATTCTCTGAACTCAGTAACGTATCAAAAGCACCCACTTTGAAGCGTCTGAACCAATCCCGAACCGTTGATACATTAAGTCCGAGTTGTTTGGCTGCACTCTTGTAACCTTTCCCCTCGAGGTAAAGATTATAGGCGCGGCGACGCATTTCAAAATTGGGTTCCATAAGATTTCTAGCTTTCTTTCAAAAATTCCAATCGTTTAGAAACGTCCGCCTTTATTCTAATACCATCGATTATCGATGTCGCTCAAATTAAATTTTCGTTACAACGACTAGGGAAAACAACCATGTCTTCTACCTAAATAGTCTTATTTTTTCTGTGCTTTCAACCACTTCAAGTCCGAAGCGGTAAGCTTGCCGTCTTGGCGGGCTTTTTCCATCAAATCCGGTCGTGTGGCTTGCGTCAATGCCAAACTTTGTTCACGTGTCCACTTTTGGATATTGGCGTGATGGCCACTTAAAAGAACCTCAGGCACCGACATTTCACGCCAAACCTCAGGACGCGTATAGTGCGGAGCATCCAATAGTCCCGTTGAAAAGGACTCATCCAACGTTGAGAGTTCTTTAATAGCGCCCGGAATTTGACGCACAACGGCATCAATCAAAGTCATGGCGGGCAACTCGCCACCGGAGAGTACAAAATCACCGATGCTCACCACTTCATCAACGTAAGTGTCTAAAAAGCGCTGATCAATACCTTCGTAGCGCCCGCACACCAAAATAAGGTCTTCCCCGCTTTGAACCCAAGCGCGTACTTTTTCATCGGTTAACTTTTCACCGTTAGGCGCAAAACTCACCACTCGTCCATGATTGCCGGAAGCTCGAATGCGATCGACCGTACGGGCTAAGGGTTCTGCCATCATCACCATGCCGGGCCCACCCCCAAAAGGACGATCGTCAATCGTTCTGTGATTGTCCATCGTCTCTTCACGCGGATTCCAGGTATTTAAAGACCAAAGCCCGCGCTTTTGAGCACGAGCCGTAATCCCATTATCCGTAATGGCGGAAAACATCTCCGCAAACAAAGTAATGACATCAAAACGCATCGTTAATCCTCAACGCTCATCGAGCCAAGCTTGAAGAATGGCTTCCAAAATCGCTTCATTGCTCTTTTCAGGATCGTCATCAAAATCTTCCAACGCCATCACCATGGCATGAAGTTCGGTAAAGCGAAGCTTTAAGGGATCCACGTCAGGGTGCTCGTCATAGAGGTTTTCTGCAATTTCTCGAGCATCTGTCCAGCGCATGACTTAGTGTTCCTTTGCGTGGTTGCGGGAATACTTCGGTAATTCAACCGTAATGTCTTCTTCGCCCATCACCGTTTGGCAAGACAAGCGACTCGTGGCCGTCACGCCCCAAGCGTGATCAAGCATATCCAATTCTTCATCTTCGGGTTCATTTAAAGAATCAAACCCTTCACGGATAATGACGTGGCAGGTCGAACAAGCGCCAGAGAACTCACAGGCGTGTTCAATCTTAATTCCGTTTGCCAACAACGCACGGGCTAATTTTGCACCGGTACGCACTTCAAAAGTCTTACCTTCGGGGCAAATGGTTTCATGCGGTAAAACCGTCACTTTAGGCATAATTCTTTTCCTTTTTAAATCTCATCAATGCTCTTACCCGAGAGGGCCTGGGCAATTGCACGGTCCATACGACGTTCGGCAAAACTTTCCGTTTCCGTCGTGAGTTGTTCTTCAATACGTTTAATCTCGTCTAACTCATGGCGCTCAATAGTGGCCAACAACTGAGTAATCAAGGTACGGATTGTGTTTTGTTCATCTTCAGACAATAAATCGGCATCGCTTGCCAATGCGCTCACCGTGCTTTCAATCAAGCGACGAGCTTCCACTTCTTCTTCGCGAAGAGCGCGCAAGCGCATATCTTCTTCGGCAGAGCCCGTGCCTTCTTGAAGCATGCGAACAATTTCTTCATCCGTTAAGCCATAAGAAGGTTTCACTGTGACACTTGCTTCGACGCCAGTTTGCGTCTCACGCGCCGTCACCGACAAAAGACCATCAGCATCCACCGTAAAGGTCACACGAATACGGGCGGCACCCGCAACGAGAGCAGGCAAGCCACGCAATTCAAATCGGGCAAGACTGCGACAGGCATCCACAATTTCACGTTCACCTTGCACCACGTGAATCGCCATTGCGGTTTGACCGTCCTTAAAGGTTGTAAATTCCTGCGCCATTGCAACCGGAATCGGTGTGTTGCGGGGGATGACTTTTTCAACCAAACCGCCCATGGTTTCAAGTCCCAAAGACAAGGGCGTCACGTCTAAGAGTAACCAGTCATCGTCACCTGTTGTGTTGCCAGCCAACATATTGGCTTGTTTGGCAGCGCCGACTGCAACAACCTCATCGGGGTTGATGTTATCCAAGGGGTCAAAGCCCAAGTAATCTTTTATGGCTTCACGAATGACCGGCATGCGGGTAGAACCGCCCACCAATACCAAACCTTGAATTTCATCGCGGTTAAGTTTGGCATCGTGCATCACCGCTTCAAGCGTATCAATGGTCTTTTTCACCAAGTGGCACGTGATGGACTTAAAGATTTCACGCGTAATCGTCAAATCAATGACCGTACCATCAGACAAAGACGTCTTTAAGGAAGCCGATTCGCTTTGACTTAAATCCTCTTTGGCTTGACGAGCCGCCATTAACAAACGGCGCTTATCGTCTGCGGATAAAATAGCGTCAATCTTGGCTTCGTGTCTTGCCCAACAAAAGAGTCGATGGTCGAAATCATCGCCCCCTAAAGCGGAGTCACCGCCCGTAGCCAATACTTCAAACACGCCCTTCGTTAAGCGAAGAATTGAGACGTCAAAGGTGCCACCCCCCAAGTCATAGATAACGTAAAGGCCTTCAGCACCTTCATCTAAACCGTAGGCCAAGGCCGCTGCCGTCGGTTCGTTTAAAAGACGCAAAACGTTTAACCCGGCTAAACGTGCCGCATCTTTTGTGGCTTGGCGTTGCGCATCATCAAAGTAAGCTGGCACCGTGATTACGGCGCCCACCAGCTCTCCGCCCAACGCTTCTTCGGCGCGAGCTGCTAATGTCTTTAAGATTTCAGCCGAGACTTCAACCGGGCTTTTTTCCCCAGCACGCGTTTTAATGCGAAGCATGCCGGCATCATTGGTAAATTGATACGGAAGATTCCCGTGGTGTTCAATATCGGCTTGAGAACGACCAACAAAACGCTTAACACTCACAATCGTGTTTTGCGCATCATCGCTTGCCGCCGCACGGGCCTCTTCCCCAACCACAACCGTCTCATCGGGCATGTAACGTACGACAGATGGCAATAACTTTTTACCATCATGGTCGGCTAATACTTCCGTTTGAGCATTTCGAACCGTGGCCACCAAAGAATTCGTGGTGCCCAAATCAATCCCCACCGCTAAACGGTGTTGATGAGGATCGGCCGAGAGACCAGGCTCAGAAATTTGCAATAACGCCATAGTGAAATCTTTCTAATTTAATAACGGTTAGATTTGAGAAGCGAGTTTTTCAATGAACATCAATTCTCGAGTAAGTTCATAAGCTCGCGTCATATCCGACGTTTCATCAAAGGCTTGGGTAAGCGCAGCTAAAAGCGTTTCACGCTCAGCCTTAACTTTGTAGTCGAGTTCGCCTCGAAGCGTCTCATTGTCGCTTTCTTGCGCTGCTTCCAGCGCTTCATGCCACATCATCTGACGCATTAAAAATTCAGGCGGCATGGCTTTGCGAGCATTGACATCCAAACCCGCAAGTTTACAGAGGTATTGCGCACGTTTTAAGTCATCAGATAACGTCGCATAGGCTTCATTGACTTGTACCGTCAATTGTTGAGCAATGCGCTTTTCAAGTGCAGAAGCACTCACGAAACGATCCGGATGCAAACGCGCCAAAAGCTTCGTTTTCGCCGCCTCTAATGAGACAAAATCAACCGCGTAACGACGCGGTTGATTTAAGAGTTCAAAATAATCTTTTTGAGCCATCGCAATTTAGACTTGGAAAGATTCACCGCAACCGCAGTGACTCTTTTCATTGGGATTATGGAACTTAAAACCTTCGTTTAAACCTTCACGGGTGTAGTCCAATTCGGTTCCGTCAATGTACGGTAAGCTCTTGGCATCCACAATGACCTTGACGCCAAAGGATTCCCAAACGTTGTCATCTTCGTTGACGGCGTCGGCGAACTCAAGCTTATAAGCCATGCCGGAGCAACCCGAAGTCTTCACACCTAAGCGAAGACCGATCCCCTTACCACGCTTGGTTAAATAGGAAGCAACGTGTTGAGCGGCTTTTTCAGTTAAGGTGATCGCCATGATTACTTTCCTTGCTTTTGACGATAATCTTCAACGGCAGCCTTGATGGCGTCTTCGGCCAAAATCGAACAGTGAATCTTCACGGGCGGCAAGGCCAACTCTTGAGCAATTTCTTCGTTGGATAATTGCATGGCTTCATCAAGCGTCTTACCCTTAACCCATTCGGTCACAAGCGAACTTGAAGCAATGGCAGAACCACAGCCATAGGTCTTAAATTTTGCGTCTTCAATAACACCGGCGTCGCTCACCTTAATTTGCAAGCGCATCACGTCGCCACAAGCAGGAGCGCCCACCATACCGGTGCCGACGTCCTTTTCGTTTTTATCTAACGTACCCACATTACGAGGATTTTCGTAGTGGTCCATTAACTTATCACTGTATTCCATTCTTTTTTCCTAACTTGAAATTCTTTGTTTAGTGCTCAGACCACTTCACCTGGTTGAGATCAATCCCCTCTTGGTGCATTTCCCACAAGGGAGACATTTCGCGAAGCTTAGCCACTTTTTCCTTTAATTGGGCAATCACGAAATCAATTTCTTCTTCCGTCGTAAAACGACCCAAGGTGAAGCGAATGGAGCTGTGAGCCAATTCGTCATCGCGACCCAGGGCACGCAAAACGAAAGACGGTTCCAAACTGGCGGACGTACAAGCAGAGCCCGAAGACACAGCGATGTCCTTTAAGGCCAACATCAAGCTTTCGCCTTCAATGAAAGCAAAACTTACATTCAAATTGCTCGTCACGCGATGTTCCCAATCCCCGTTTAAATACACTTCAGGGATTTCTTGAATGCCAGCCCACAACTTGTCACGCAACTTCTTCAAACGTGCATTGTCTTCGTCCATTTCCAAGCGAGCCAAACGATAGGCTTCACCCATACCCACGATTTGGTGCGTAGCCAAGGTACCAGAACGCATACCACGTTCATGACCGCCACCGTGAATTTGAGCTTCTAAGCGCACACGCGGCTTGCGACGAACATACAAAGCACCGATCCCCTTGGGGCCGTAGACCTTGTGACCGGACATACTCATCAAGTCAATCGGATCCTTAGTCATGTCAAAGTGCAATTTGCCGATGCCTTGCGTAGCATCCACGTGGAAGAAAATACCGTGCTTGCGGCACATTTCTCCAATGGCTTGCAAATCTTGAATGACACCGATTTCATTATTAACGGCCATCACGGAAATCAAAATCGTATCGGGACGAATAGCGGCTTCCAAGGCATTTAAATCCAACAAACCGTTGGGTAAAACGTCCATGTAGGTCACGTCATAGCCTTCAGTTTCAAGGTGACGCATACTGTCCAAAACGGCCTTGTGTTCGGTCTTAACCGTGATCAAGTGCTTGCCCTTATCTTTATAGAAATGAGCAATGCCCTTAATGGCTAAGTTGTCGGCTTCGGTAGCACCCGAGGTCCAAACGATTTCACGCGGATCGGCGTTAATCATTTGTGCGACTTGACTACGAGCCTCATCCACAGCCGCCAAAGATTCCCAACCGTAAGCATGAGAGTTACTGGCGGCATTACCGAACTTTTCATACAAGTACGGAACCATCTTATCAACCACACGGGGGTCACACGGCGTCGTGGCACCATAGTCCAAATACACAGGCTTTTTCATGGAAATGTCCTTCCGATTTTCTGTGTCTTTCACCCTGAAAGGCGCGTAGAAAATCACTAATCAATCGTCAGGGATAAACCCTAATTTTTTCAAAACCGTCGTAGATATTACCGAGACAATGTTACGAACGCAAGAAAGGCTGAACCAAAAGCTTTCAGCCTTTCAATGTAAAACGATGTAGTCTATTGTTTTATAACGATTATTTTAATTTTCAAAAACTTGAAAATTTTGTTTTAAAGTATGAAGTGACTATAACCTTATGTTTAAAGTAACTCCAGACTTTTCTTGTTAATTGATTCTCGTTTTTTTTTTCAAAAATTCCATCAATTCGGTCGCTTGTTTCCCAACCATCTCATCGATCACGATTTCAATGACTTCGACATAGTGAAGTTTTGCTTGCGCTTCTTCTTTGGCCTTGTCCATATAATCGGTCGAGAATTTTTCAGATAGCGCCATCAGTGCATCCATTTTCTTCTTATCGTCTGTGACGACATTAACCGTCCCCTTAACGATGACACTTTTAAAGTAACTCGTTAACTTTTCGGGAACAATTTCATCTTGACCGATCACACAGAAAGAGACCTTAGGGTTGGCTTTGACAATCTCAGAACGGGCCCCCATAGGCGCACCGTGAATGTAGATTGCACCTTTGTAGAGGACAAAATTCACGGGCACCGCGTAAGGCGTATTATCGGCGTCAACCATCGAAAGGACTCCACCCGTGGCATTAAGAAGTAGGTCAAAGCAAGCCTCGGCAGGCAATGCTTGAAGTTGTCGTCGCATAGGATGGTGCATCATCATCTCCTTAAATTTGGTACGCCTTTTGCAAAAAAGTTAGAAAACCTTGGGCTGCGTCTTCACAGTAATCAATGACCTTTGAGAAAGCCTTATCGTTTCCGTAGTACGGATCGGGAACAATCGTCTGTTCCGATTGCTCTGAAAAGCGCATAAAGAGTTCAATTTTGTTGCGGTATACATCCGGCACAATTTCCTCCAGAGCTCGCAAGTTCATCTTGTCCATCACAAGAATCCAATCGTACTTCACAAAATCTTCGGATGTGATTTGACGGGCAACGTGAGCCGAAAGATCGTAACCTCTGATCTTTGCAAAACGGCAAGAGCGCGGATCTGCGCCTTCACCAATGTGATAGCCGTGCGTACCGCAAGAATCAATTTCAAATTGATCTGAGAGACCCTTTTTAGCCACCAAGTCTCTAAAGACAACTTCAGCCGTGGGAGAGCGGCAGATATTGCCCGTGCATACAAATAAAATCTTTAACATTATCAATTCCTTTTTGTTGTTATTTTGATTTAATACCCGTTCATTTTAGGGTTTTTGTAACAGCAAAGATAGCAATCATTTGTACGCAAACGTAAGTGTCTTCAAAAAAACTAAGACCTTCTGATTAATGTCCAATTAAACGAGTTAAATCAAGGGATTGTGCTTCGTGACCAAAAAAGCTTCGCGCATAGAAAATCACCATCATAACCGAAGTCATTGCAGCAACCGAGACAATCATAAACTGCACAACCAATTGATAGCGAACGGCCAACAATGGCGAAACACCGGAAAGAATTTGACCGCTCATCATGCCGGGTAAAGAAACCAATCCCTCCACCATCAAAGCACTGATCGTTGGCATCATGGCAGCTCCCACCGCTTTTCGCATGAGGGCTTCTCAAGCCTCTTTTGGACTAGCCCCTAAAGCCAACAAGGCTTCAACCAAAGCTCGCTTGCGAAACGCTCAGCCACCAATGCTGCTGCATTCATCGAATTCGCAATCACCATACCGGCAAGCGAAATTAAATATTGTGGGGAGTACCAAGGATCAACATCAATGACCACTTGAGAGACAAAGAAAAGAGTGGGTGTTGTGGAAATCAAAATTGAGATGAAGGCAAAGTAGGCCACCCACTTCTTATCACCTTTGTTTTCCTTTTGTCGTCCTGCCACTGTGTGCGCGGCCAAAATCACCATCAAAACCATTAAAAAGCCAATGAGCAACGGTTCGTTGATTCGAAAAACCGTCACAAGAACGTAGGCCCATGAAGATACGTTGAACGGTACCACGCACGGCGCCGATGGCTAAGTCCTAAATGTTGCCACGTGCTGATAGCCATCGCCACCAACACCATGCTCGCAGCCAACACCAATTGTGACAGGGATAGATTAAGTGTCATTCTTTGGCTCCACGGTAGCGTTGATAGGCATCTAAAAATTCTTGAGTCCGTTGTCTCTTAGAGATGATTAAAGAAGTCATCGCAACTGGCGACTTCTACCAATTGTCCTTGATCAATCATGGCAACATGCGTGGTCACTTCTTTTACTTCATTTAAGTGGTGATTGACCATCACAATCGTATGATTCTTATGCAAAGACTTAATCGTATTGACAATCGTGTTGGCATTTTCAACATCAAGCGAGGCCGTTGGTTCATCTAAACATAAAACATCGGACTTTTGCATCAACGTTCTGGCAATCCCCACGCGCTGTTGTTCTCCACCGCTCATTTTTAGGGCATTGCGGTTAAATCCTCTTCGCCAAGTCCTACAAACTCTTAAGACTCTAGCATTCGGGAACGAATCTCCAACTCTTCCATTGGTTCTGAATATTTCAATGCCAATCGTAAATTTGTTTCAACCGTACCCTCAAAAATTGTGGCATGTTGAAAGACAAAGCCGATGCGATGACGCAATACTTGAACGTCGTATGACTCAATGGGACGCCCCTCGAAAATAATGTTGCCAGCCGTTTTTATAGTCAAACGATTTAAAAGCCGAACAACCGAACTTTTGCCTGCACCACTGGGACCGACAAAACAAAAACAAGCTCCCCTGGATATCGTTAAGGTCAAGTCATCAAGAACCTTCTTTTCCTCGGTATGAAAGCAAGCGTGGTCAAAACAAAAATCTCACCCATGATCTAACTCTGTAATTTACAAAATAGTATGTTTTTAAAGAAATTTCATTCTCCTCTTAAATTGTAAAAACTTCTGCTTAAAACGATAGTAGTACTAACGTTTGTGGACTTTTTTAATAATTTGCCTACAATTCAAGGGTCATAGATTGGATTTTTTATGGATACCATTTTTCAACCTGCTATCGACGACACGCAAAAGCCGATGACCTTAATTTGGTTACACGGTTTGGGTGTTGACGGTTCTGACTTTGAAGATTTTCAGCAAGAGTTGGCTCAGTTTGGAGAAGTCTCCAACATCAACATGGTTTTGCCGACGGCTCCGACCCGCACGATCACTGTCATGAAAATGGCAATGCCGGGTTGGTACGACTTGAAGACTGAAATCTTCCAAAATGACCCAGAAGAGGACTTGGTCGAAGACATCGAAGGCATGAACGCCTCAATGGCATTGGTTCAAGCCATTATTGATGAAGAACGCGAAAAGAATCCCGATACGCCGATTTGGCTTGGTGGTTTCTCTCAAGGCGCTGCGATTGCTCTTTTGACGGGTTATTCTCAAACCGTTCCTTTACAAGGCATTATTGCTTTGTCGGGTTATGTGCCCAACCACCCGCGTTTTGAAGAGCTCTCTGACCTCGCTCAACAAACACCGACCTTTATCGGCCATGGCACATTGGACTCAGTGATTTCAATCGCTAAAGCTCGAGAAGGCGTATCGCTACTTAACGAAAAGGGCGCTACGGTCGAATTTTACGAATACCCGATGATGCACGAATTGTGCCCTGATGAAGTCCACGACATCGGTGACTTCATCTTGTCTCATTCGCCTCGAGAAGAAACGATCGTCAAAGAAGAGTAGTTCTTGCTCTTATCGGTTTACACTCCAAACGCTACGACTAACCCTCGTGGCGTTTTTAATTGCATTCTTTGGTAGTAATACTCCCATTACAAAAGTCAGAAATTTGGGCATAAGATGTTTCTATTGAGACGTAAAATTTGCGAAAGTGAGAGTGTCGTATGCCTTGGAAAGCACTGGTTTGGTTTTTAACGATTACATCAGTTTTTATGTCGGCAAGCTACACCATGTTGGTGCCCTTTTTGCCGATGTACCTTATTGAAGAGTTGGGCGTTCATGCGACCGAAGTTAATATTTGGTCCGGGATTATTTTCTCATCAACCTTCTTAATCAGCGCGATTATGGCGCCAATCTGGGGCGCAATGGCCGATAAAAAAGGTCGAAAGATGATGGCCCTAAGAGCCGCCGCCTGTCTGGCCATCAGCTACATTTGGGGCGGTATGGTCGAGTCCACTTGGGAGCTTTTCGCCATGCGTTGCTTCCAAGGCTTTTCTGCTGGTTTATGGCCTGCCTGCTTGGCCATCATGACCTCAGCTGCTCCTAAAGACAAAATGGGCTGGTGCTTGGGTCTCATGCAAGGTGGCATGACCGCTGGCGGTGTTTTGGGGCCTCTATTTGGTGGCGTTTTGGCAGAATTCTTCGGCATGCGAGCCTCCTTTTATTTAGCGGGTGCTGCATTAGCCTTAATCGCAGTTGGTATTGTTGTCTTCATTAAAGAAGACCCTTCTGTGTTAAGTCAAAGTACGAACGACAAAAAGAGCGATGGTGGTTCACTCAAGCTTTTGAAAGTTCCCGTCATTCTGCGTATGTTGATTGCAGCCGCTGTCGTACAGTTAGCCGTTATGCTTGTGCAACCTGTGTTGCCACTTTACATCGCAGAACTTCAAGGCTCCATGGATAACATCGTTTTAGTCAGCGGTATTGTCTTTTCTGTGGTTGGGATTTCTGGTGTGGTTGCAGCGCCTCTCTGGGGCCGAGCTGGTACCAATATCGGTTACCGTTGGGCTTTATATATCGCACTCTTGGGTTCCGGCATCTTCGGTATCGTTCAAGCTGTCCCCGAAACAATCTCGATTTTTGTATCTTGGCGTTTTATCGGTGGCATCTTCTTTGCCGGCATCTTCCCGGCTATTAATGCTTTGTTTGCAGAAAATACCCTGCCCAGTGAACGTGGACGCGTCTATGGGTTAAGTTATGCCTTCCAACAAATCGGATCTGTAGCAGGCCCGATTTTAGGTGGTTTAATGGCAACTTATTGGGGCAACGCTATCGTGATTATGGCTCATGGGGCCGTAATGCTTGTTTTGGTTTTCTTCCTCTATATTCTGCGCCCAAAGAATGCTGAACCCGGAAACGGTGCGACGATTGATGTCGAAGGTGCTTGTGGCAAATAAGAAACTGAGAAAACATCCTACATCCCGATCATTTTGTTATGGTCGGGATTTTTATTACTAACGCTGCTAACGGCTTAGAAATGCTTTGAGCACATATGACAAAAAGCCCCGAAGTTTTCACTTCGAGGCTTTTGAATGGGGAGCCAGGCAATGTCCTACTTTCACTGGAA
>CAJLGW010000010.1 GCA_905206345.1 uncultured Sutterella sp.
GAATTCTTTTGCGGTATGCTTTCTGCTCATGACATGGGTCCTCTTTAAAGTTGTTGCCTAAACTTATTCTCCCCCATTTTGGGAGGGAGGAGTGATCCATGTCATTAAAACAGGGGCTTTACGGAGTTTGCTGTAAGGATTTTTACGCTTTTTGGACGTATTGACTTGCTTCTTTGATGTCCACACTCACCACGCGAGAAACACCGGGTTCTTTCATCGTCACACCGATCAACTGATTGGTGTGCTCCATCGTCACACGGTGGTGGGTAATCATCATAAATTGCGTATTTTCACTCATAGAGCCCACCAAGCGAGACAAACGCTCTTGATTGGCTTCATCAAGCGGCGCATCAACTTCGTCCAAAAGACAGAACGGTGCAGGATTTAACGTAAAGAACGCAAAGACCAAGGCCGTTGCCGTCAAGGTCAACTCACCGCCCGAGAGCTGACGAATGGAGTGTGGGTGCTTGCCCGGGGGATTGGCGTACATTTCAATCCCCGCTTCCAATGCATCATCACTTGTCATCACCAAACGTGCTTGACCGCCCTTAAAGAGCTGGACAAATTTTTGATTGAAGGCTTCATTAACACGATTAAACGTATCCATCAAAAGAGAACGCGTTTCTTGGTCAATACGCTTAATCGCCGTTTCAATCGTTACGATCGCTTGTTGAAGATCTTCAACTTCCCGATCAATGCGCTCGACCTCTTCGGTTTGAATCTTTAATTGCTCAAGGGCGGCGTGGTTCACTGCACCTAAAGCAGCAATGGATTTAGCTAATTGCTCCACGTCCCAGCGCAATTGATTTTGCTTCGGACGTTCTAACTCATAACGCTCACGCAATGCTGTTTCATCGTATTGCAACTCGTCTAATCGCCCCTTAACAGTCGCAAAGTCAATTTCGTACTGTTGACGTTTGGTTAAATAATCCGAGATTCTTGCCTCTTGACCCTTCTTTTGATCTTCAAAGCCGGAGAGTTGTTGTTCGGACTCTTGAACCTTCGTACTGACCTCTTCAAGTTGCGCACGAACTTTTCCTAAAGCCGCTTGCGCTTCTTCTCGTTTAATGAGAAGGTCTTGCAAACCGTCCTTTTCGCCCTCTTCATCCAAAGATTCCAATTGGGCACGCAAATCTTCAATTTTGCCGCTCCAGTCCTTCTGCTCATTTTGAGCAACCAATTGAGAGCGTTGTGACTCCGCAATACGCTCTTTAATGGTCTTAAGCGACAACTCGACCTCGCGTTGGGTGTAAGCAAACACGTTGTAATCTTGTTGGGCTTGGCGCATCGTCTCTTGGGCTCGCTCCCAAATTACCTTCGCTTCTTCAGCCTTTTCTTGGGCACCGGCCAACAATTCATCCAAATGACTGAAACGCTCTTCGGCTTCTTCGATTTGAGCGCACACTTCTTCAAGTGCAACCGTACTTTCTTCAATCCAACCGGACAACTCACTGCTACGACGTCGATAGGCAGCAATCGCTGCTTCCAAGCGTGTCACATCCAATGCCAGACTACTTTCTTGACGGCGAACAGTCTCTAAACGGGTATTAATCGTTCGTAAGCTCTCAGATAAGGACGAAAGCGTTAAATTGAGTTTGCCTAACTCACCGTGCGCCGTCTCCACGGCTTGGTGATCGTCTTTTTCCTGCACTTCAAGCGAAGCGATTTCAGTGCGACGCATCAAAAGACCGCTCGTATCATCATCGGCCCAGAAGTTCACGCTTAGGTGATCAATAACATGCCCTTCCGGCGTCACAAAGTGATAGCCCTTAGGCAAGTTAGAGAGGTTCTGAACGGCTTGATTCACCGTTTCTGCAACAAGGTAGCGCGACAACCAAATGCGCAAGGCACCTTCCGTATCCGAGTTCGTCAAATCAAACGTTAACTGATCGGCAAGCGTCTCAAAAGCAACGTCAACCACGGGCAACGCATCGGACGTTTGTGTCGTATAAAAGGTTAATTTCGACGGGGGCGGCGCCATCACAAAGCCCGCAGCCATCTGTAGTCTTGAAATACCGATTGCGTTGATACGCTCACGTAACACCGCTTCAATGGCACGAGCCCACTTTGGTTCAACCTGCAAGAGTTCAAACAAGCGACTCATACTGGAGAGTCCTTGTTTATTTAACCATTCACCTAACTTATCTGAAGCTCGTGCCTTTTCATCAATCTCTCGCAATGTGGCCAAACGCGACTGAACAGAAGCAAGTTTTTGTTCTTTTTGACGGATGGTTTCTTGAACCGAATCATAGCCTTCACGCGTTTCTTCAAGTCGTGCTTGAACCTCTCCGCGTTCGACTTGCAGAGCTTGGCTTTCTTCCTTGACCATCGCCAACTCTTCTTGAAGACTGGCAAACTGCTCCTCATCAGGCTTTTCGGTTTGCGCCGCTTCAAGCTTAAATTTTGCTAAACGCTCATTGAGATTGGTCTTTGTTTTGGAGAGATGCGCCATCTCCATTGACTGATTTCGAACATCGCTTTCGACTTTTTGAGCTTGCGACTGAAGGGCCTCAAAAGCAAGTTTTTTCTCTTGAGCAATCTCTTCGGTCTGAATTTGACGCTCTTCTAAAACGTATTGTCGTTCTTCTGCCGTCGCCACCAACTCTTCTTTTTCTTCTTGCTCAAGCATCAAGGCATGAATGCGCTCGCTTTGCTTTTTAATCTCACTTTCACGAGAGGCAAGCAGCTCCTCATAACTTTGAACTTGAGACTTCAATAACGCACGACGCTCAATAATCGAACGGATATTGCCTTCGACCGTGGAGATTTGCTTATCAACATCACTTAAATTTTGCGTTTTACCCAAAACAGCAATATTGGCGGCATTTAAGGACTCACGAAGCTCATGCAATGCTTGGCGCTTGGCAATCAACTCGGAGTCGTTTTGACTCATTTGAGCTTGAATTTGAGCAATCTGCGCATTGAGTTTATCAATGGCATTTTTGCTCTCCACCATTTGAGAGAACCACCACAAAGACTCTTTGGTTTTTCGCTCTTGGTCGAGCTCTTGATAGCGAAGAGCCACTTGAGCCTCAGCTTCTAAGCGAGAAACGGCCTCACGACGCGTGATTTGCAAGTCTGTCACCCGCTCAAGATTGGCTCGTGTGGAATTTAAGCGGCTTTCCGCTTCTTTACGACGCTTTTTGTATTTAGAGACACCGGCCGCCTCTTCTAAATATTCGCGACGGCGCTCCGGAGAATCTTTAGCAAACTCCGTCACCATCCCTTGACTGATGATGGCGTAAGAGTTGGCACCTAAACCCGTCCCCATAAAGAGGTCTCGAACGTCGGTGGCACGGACTTGCTGATTATTAATGAGGTAGGAACTCGTGTTATCACGCGTTAAAACACGCTTAACAGAAATGTCTGCGTAGGCTCCCCAAGGTCCTTGAAGTGTGCCGTCGGAATTGTCAAAAACCAACTCGACCATGGCACGCCCTGCGGGCTTTCGGTTATCGCTGCCTGCGAAAATCAATTCGCTCATGCTTTTGCAACGCAAGTCGCTCGCTTTACCTTCGCCCAATGCCCAGCGGACAGCCTCAATCACATTGGATTTGCCGCAACCGTTCGGGCCGACAATACCGACAATCGAAGATGGTATCTCGATTGTGGTCAAATCGGCAAACGATTTAAAACCGCTGATTCTAACTTGACGAAGTCGCATTCAAACCTCAAAAAGAAGGACCCAAAGTAATAGAGGAACTTGTTGACGTTCCTCATAAACACAGGAAACCATTTTATAGAAAAAGTGACCGAACCGCTGATTTCGCAGACTCAGACAAAAAAAACTGGCAAAAGCTCACAGCCCTGCCAGTTTTTTAATCGATTGCAATCTTATTCGTTTCGGAATTGATCGCGAAGAGTTTCAGGTGACGTATTGGTGTCATCCTTAATGAATTGGTCGTGGTAGGAGATGTCGACCTTCTTGTAGTAACACCACATACGGAAACCGATAATAAAGATGGAACCAATCCAAATAGCCAAAATATTGTCCATTCCGAAGTAGTTCAGGAACACATATAACCAACTACCAACAAATGCGACTGAGGCATACGGTTGGTGGTCATAAATCACCCCCGGCTTAATGTTCAAGAACGTATCGCGACAAAGACCACCGAAGACACCCGTGGCCACACCGCAAACAACAGCGGCCAACCAAGGCACCCCTAAATTAATCCCGTGACTCGTCCCCACAACGGAGAAAAAGCCCAAACCAATCGCATCGCTCCAAACAAACCAATCGTAAGAAAGGTGTTTTTTATAGAATTTGAACAAGAACGGCGTAAAAATCGTGATCAAGAGTACCAACCATACCAACTCTTGGTATTCGATCCAGTACATCGGACGGCGGTCAATCAAAACGTCACGGAAAATCCCCCCGCCGAAAGCCGTGGAGAAAGCCAAAACGAAGATACCCACCGGGTCACAACGCATACGCACACCAATTAAAACACCGGCAAATGCAAATGCCACGATACCGATCACGTCCGTCAAATACAGCGGATCCATACGAGACGCAATCATGTCACTAAGAGAATTTAAAATGCTGTCCATTTTGCACAATGAAACTAAAAGTTAAAAATTTGCTTCATTTTACGGAAAAAATCTTATCCATTCAATGAAAAACACCTAAGGGTTTCTATTAGAATTAACCTGCTTTATGCATTGTTCTCATTTTTTTATGAAAGAAGTTCACATGTCTACGAAACCGTCTCGTACTTTAGAAACCTTCCCCAATCCGCATCCTGATCAAGACTACTGGGTTCATATGGAAATCCCGGAATTCACTGCCTTGTGCCCGCTGACCGGTCAACCCGACTTTGCTACTTTGGTCTTGGACTATATTCCGGACGAGAAAAATCTTGAATTAAAAGCTCTCAAGCTTTATATGTGGTCTTATCGCCAAGAAGGTGCTTTCCACGAAGACATCACTAATCGCATCATGAAGGATATGGTGGCGGCTATCAATCCCCGTTATCTCCGTCTCAAAGGTAAGTGGTGGGTTCGTGGCGGTATCTACACGACCGTGGTTTGTGAGTATCGTCAAGAAGGCTGGACGCCGGCTCCCCGAGTTGATGTCCCTGAATACGAAGCCAACAGCCCGATGCGAGGCTAATAACAAAAACTCCGATTTAGGGCGGTGCCCGTAAAACTGGAAAAAATAAAAGTCCCGATTTTCGGGGAGAGTACGGCGTGACTTCGGTCACGCCGTTTCTCTTTGCATCAATAAGTTTAGCGGAACAAATCCTGCACCATCGTCGTAAATTTCGATTTTCTGCTGACGTTTGCCGGAAGACATTTGAGCAGATACCGTTGGGCTAAACTGGGAAAAGTTTCATTAGGTTCCTGGCGGGACTGGGCTGCAATGGTGTCCAGAACCAGAGAGCTTTTCCACGAACCAGGGACACTAGTCACAACCGTGATTGCGTGCTTGGGGATCTCCACCGAAATATGCTTAAGATTGTTCTGAACGGCATCGATTACACGGATTGTATCTTGATGTATGATACCTTCTTCCCGCTGGAGCAAAAAATCAGCTCTCCAGCGGCTGCATGATTTCTAAAATGATTCCATCTGGGTCACGAAAGTAGAAGGCTTTGCTCCGGCCAAAGCCTTCCTGCCGAAAATCAAATTCCTGGGGTGCGGAAAAACACTCCACGCCCTGCTCCACCAATTTTTGATAGACCCCATCGGCATCCTCTGTATAGAAGCAAAGTTCTGAAATGGAAGTGGTAAAAAGGTCCATGGGAGTGCGCTGAATTTCATCCTTTACAAACTGGATTAGCTCCACCGGCGGCATATGCAACTGATCCGAGCCGTTCAGATAAGCGACCCGAGCCTTGCAGTTTTCTCGCCGGAACATTGCCTCAGTCTCTTTTCCCTCCATCAGGAGCTCGCCCTGATACTGAAGGCCCAACACATCCCGATAAAACGCCACGGAACGATCCATGTCGCTGACAGTCAATCCTACATGATAAATTTTCCCAATCATAGGTTTGTTCCCTCACGAAAGCGTGTATATGTACTAACGACAATACGGTTTCACCAGTGAAATTCGTCCAATATGTCGCTTCATGTGTAAAAAGTCCAGCGATTTCGTCGGTGTTCTTTGTTGGTAGTTCGAATTAACCGTAGAAACCGCCGTGGCGATGAGCACGAAGTTGCTTCACGCCCATGTCATCATAACGTTCAAACGGTTGGTGAATCCAAGGATTGTTATCCAAGAAGTCCACATAATAATCGGGCTTCAAAACAGAATGGCTCTTCCACCAAAGAACGGCCACACGGATTTCGGTGATCGCAGGATAAGACTTCTTTAAGTGTTCAACCACTTTCTTCACGGTCTTACCGGAGTCGACCATATCATCGACCAACAACAAACGCCCCTTGATTTCACCCCCAGTCTTCGTGATAAAGGCAGCGATATCCAATTCGCCTTGTTGCTTACCTGCTTCTTCACGGTAGGAGCTCGTGGCTAAGATTGCCAACGGGATGTTGTGAACGCGAGAAAAGATGTCGCCTACACGCATACCACCGCGAGCCAAACACAACAAAGAGTCAAAGTGATAGCCATCAGCGTCGACAGCTAAAATCAAACGTTCGACTAAATCATCGTAGTTGTCTTGAGTGACGTATAAATCGGTCATAAGTCAAAAGGAGGGCGATTGTCGCCCTCTTTCTCCACAAAGGAATTATTTAACGAAAGGATTGTCCAACATGATCGTGTGAGCACGATCCGGACCCGTGGAAACCACAGCAATCGGGCATCCGGAGACCTCGCTCAAGCGTTGCAAGTAACGCTTGGCCGTTTCAGGCAATTGATCCCAATCGGTCACGCCATACGTGCTTTGTTCCCAACCCGGGAAGTCTTCATAGATCACTTCACATTGTGCGCAGGCTTCAGCACCGTAAGGCATGACATCAACTTCCTTGCCTTCATACTTATAGCCAACGCCCAAACGAACCGTTTCAAGACCGTCCAAAACGTCAAGCTTCATAACAGCCAAACCGCGCAAACCATTGATTTGTACAGCGCGACGCATAGCAGCACCGTCAAACCAACCGCAACGACGCGGGCGACCCGTAACGGCACCATATTCGAAACCCTTGTCACGCAAATGTTGACCGAGATCATCGTGCAATTCCGTCGGGAAGGGACCTTCACCAACGCGCGTACAGTAGGCCTTCGTGATACCCAAAACATAATCAATGCGATGAGCACCGACTCCGGCACCGGAGCAGACAGCACCGGCAACCGTGTTAGAACTCGTCACATACGGGTACGTACCGTGATCGATGTCAAGCATGGAGCCTTGAGCGCCTTCAAACAAGAAGGACTTACCTTGATCCATCAACGTGTTGATCGTGTAAGAGATATCCATCACCATGGGCTTAATACGATCGGCATAGGCCAACGTATCGTCAATGACCTTATTGACATCCATGGCTTGAGCGCCCAAGTGCTTCGTCAAAACGAAGTTATGGAGTTCCATTGCATCGCGGACGCGTTCTGCAAAGTGTTCGGGATTGTAGAGGTCAGCCACACGAACGCCACGACGGGAAACTTTATCTTCGTACGTCGGGCCGATACCACGACCAGTGGTACCGATCTTCTTGGAGCCGGCAGCGGCTTCACGAGCGTGGTCAAGTGCCACGTGATAAGGCATGACCAACGGAGCGTTACCAGAGACCTTCAAGCGGTGTTCGGCTTCACAACCGTTTTTCTTTAATTGTTCAATTTCGCCAAAGAAAGCTTCAGGGCTAAAGACAATGCCGTTACCCAAATAGCAGGTCATCGTCGGGTGCATAATACCGGACGGGATCAAACGCAATACCGTCTTGTTACCGTTAATGACCAATGTGTGACCGGCGTTGTGGCCGCCGTTGAAACGTACCACACCGTCAACCTTTTCGGTCAACCAGTCAACAACCTTACCTTTACCTTCGTCACCCCATTGGGCGCCGACAACAACAACGTTTTTAGCCATTGTTTATCCCCGAACCTATTTAAAAATTCTTAATTGAGCGGCGGTTTCTTTCCGCACTCCACAATTTACTAATTATGGCTGAGTTTGCGTGTATTGTGAAGAGATAAATTCGTAATTTTCTCTTTCCTCGTCAGAATAATCATTACGGTAGAAAAAATTCCGAATTTTCTTGACTTCAAACAAAGCAAAAGGCCCTGTAGATTTCTCCACAAGGCCCTCGTTATTGATGGATTTAAAGCGTTACCGTCCAGATGATGGCGACACCTGCCAAAAGCAGAAAAAGTCCAAATCGACGAATCGTCTCAGGTGAGGCTTTTTCCGTCAAATCGTGCATCGCTTCCAACCAACGCTTCGGTGCCACGAAGGGAATGAACCCCTCGATAATAAACACCAGAGCAATGCCTAAAATCCAATCGTTAATCGTCATGATATCTATCTTACTTCGGATTCTTCATGTACTTAAAGAAGTCTGAAGAGGGATCGAGCACCATCACATCCTTCTTATCGGCAAAGCTTGCACGATAGGCTTCGATGTTACGATAAAAACGAGCAAATTCCGGATTCTTACCGAAGGCTGCGTTATAAGTTGCATTGGCAATCGCATCACCCTCACCCTTTAAGGTTTGAGCTTGACGATAGGCTTGAGCCAAAATCACTTCACGCTCACGTTCGGCATTAGCGCGAATCTTTTCAGCCTCAGCTGCACCCGTAGAGCGTTCTTCAGCGGCCACGCGCTTACGTTCGGCTTCCATACGACGGTAGACAGACTCAGAAATTTCAGGCGTAAAGTCAACGCGCTTTAAACGAACATCAACGATTTCCACACCAACGTCATTGACACGTTGTTGAAGGCCCGTACGAATTTCGGTCATGGCCATATCACGTTCACGAGAGGTAATGGCGTTAACCGTACGCTTATTAACCGTTTGGTTCAAAGCGTCACGCAAAAGCGCGGAGATTCGATCGTTGGCAGCACGTGCGTTACCTTGGAAAGACACCCAGTAGAGACGCGGGTCAGAGATGCGCCACTTCACAAAAGAGTCAATCAAAAGGTTTTTCTTTTCGCTCGTTTGAATCAAGTCAGCGCTCGGCGTATCCAACGTCAAAATGCGCTTATCAAGATAAACCACATTTTGGAAAGGAGGCGGCAACTTCACGTGTAAGCCCGGCTCCGTTTGCACTTCCTTTAATTCACCCAAAGCAAACACAAGGGCGTACTCACGTTCACCAACGGTGTAGAGGCAGAAGTTAGCCGCACCGATTGCCACCAAAAGACCTAAAGCTAAAGAGGATAATTTTTTCATCGTCTTCTCCTTCATTAGCGAGTACGCGTGCGCATATCACGCACTTGGTTAATCGGAGAAGTGTTCATGCTCTCCAACGGTTTTTCAGAGGCGGTTGAGTTCTCAGAGGACTCCATCGTCATATCTTTTTGCAACGATTGAATCGTTTGCGTCTTGTTTTGTTCCATTAACTTGTCAAACGGCAAGTAGAGCAAATTGTTACTGCCCTTGCTATCGACAAAAATCTTCGTTGATGACGAAAGCACTTGTTGCATCACGTCAACGTACATACGATCACGCGTGACTTGCGGTGCCTTTTCGTATTGCTTCAAAATTTGCGTAAAGCGTTCGGCATCACCTCGTGCGGCTTCGACCACACGAGCCTTATAACCTTCTGCTTCTTGCGTTAAACGAACGGCCATACCGCGTGCCTTCGGAATGACGGCATTGGCATAAGCTTGACCTTCGTTAATTTGACGTTCACGGTCTTGACCGGCCTTGACGGCGTCATTAAAGGCCGCTTGTACCGGTTGCGGCGGTTGAGCATTTTGGATAGCCACCGACATCACTTCGATCCCCGTTTGGTAACGATCGAGCATGTCTTGCATAATCTTTTTCACCGCTTCGGCAATTTCTTGCTTACTTTCAAATAAGACGTTGTCCATGCGCAAGCGCCCCACCACTTCACGCATGGCGGATTCGGCAGAATGCAACACGGAGTCATCCGGATTTCTGGAGCGGAAGATGTAGTTCATTGCCCCTTCGCCCGGTTTAATACGGTATTGCACGTTAAAGCGAAGGTCAACGATGTTTTCATCATCGGTCAACATCAAGGCTTCTGCTTCACGAGCCACACGACCTAAAGCACCGACTTCAACCGTACGGACGCTACTCACGTCAACGATTTCCACGTTTTGAATCGGCACTGGTGCATGCCAACGGAAACCCGGCATCGTGGTTTCAGTGTACTTACCAAAGGTCGTCACAATCCCGGACTGACCTTCAGGCACAATGTAAAAACCCGTTGCGCCCCAAAGACCTAAAGCGATAACGCCAGCAAATAAAAGGCCCTTACCGCTCGGTTGCGCGTGAGGCATGTTGCCTCCGCCCATTTTCTTAAATCGTTCCATCGTTTCTCGGAATTCATCTTTATTAAAAGAGGCATTTTGATCACGACGACCGTAATCGGAACGTTTCTCGTTATGAGCATCAGACGTGTTGTCGTTGCGTTGGCCACCTTGCGGGCCTTGACCGAGCATATTGCCTAAAGCTCGATTAAAGTCGTCCCAAAGACGCTCTAAATCATCTCCGTCGTTACGACGGGGAGATTCGGGACGCTTTTGTTGCGAGTCCTGATTGTTTTCTTCGTTTTGGGGTTCTTTCACTTCACGGTCATCGGAAGTTTCCTTCTTCGGGTCTTCGTCAGACTTTCCACGGCCCCATTGGGGGTCATTTAAAGACATTGATTAACTCCTATCATTCAGACGCACATTTCGTCTGATTCAAAGATTTAATTGTATAGGAAAGGGCCTCTTTCTATATATGATATAGCACTTCATTTGCCAGAAATCTTTATCTATTTGTCACAATCTTCTTCATGCGTTACTAGAAATCTAAGGCGAGCAGAATCAAATTGGTCAAAATTTTTTAGCTGCGCTCAATTACGCCTTTGTACAATTTTCATCTAAAATACAAGCAAATGTCTTGATCGAATCGTAACAAACGGGGGTATCTTTACGTTTTTATACCTAGAACTAAGGGTTACCCTAGGGTTATTTCCTTAAATAATCCATTACCATTCGTTACAAGGCATTTTATGTCTGTTTTTATTACTCATTACAACAGAGGATTTTCCTATGTCTGATACGGTAAACACTCCGAAAGAGGAAAAGGCTGGTATTGGCGGTTACATCGCTTTGATCTTCGCCTGTGTCTTCTTCTCTGGCCTTTGTGCCGGTAACCACTGGTGGGGCATTTTTGACTTCGCCACGTTGAACGGCTCCTTCGGTAAGTTGCTCTCTGGTGCTTCCCTTGACGGTGAAGTCATCAAGACGGCTGCCACGACGTTCCGCGGTAAGGGTGGTAGCGGTGCCCTCGACGGCTTCGCCTTTGCTCTTACGTTGGTTCCGACCGTTATGTTCGCTTTGGCCATGATCACGGTCTGCGACCACTACGGTGCTTTGCGCGCTGCTCGCCAACTCTTGACCCCGATTCTCCGTCCGATGATGGGCATCCCGGGTTCCTGCTCTTTGGCTTTAATCGCTTCCTTGCAATCCACCGACGGTGGTGCTGCTTTGACGCGTCAATTGCTCGACGCCGGTGAAATCACCGAAGACGAAGCTGATGTTTTTGCTATGTTCCAATTGTCTGCTGACGCAACGATCACGAACTTCATGGGTGCCGGTGTGGTGCTCTTGAGCTTGACCGACGCTGCCGGCAATACGGTTCCGACCTCCATCGGCGTGTGCTTGGGCATCATGCTTATCATGAAGGTTGTCGGTGCAAACTTCATCCGCTTCTTGAAAGTCTTCCGTGGCAAGAAGAACGCTGCTTAATCACTGGAGGTCTCAGATATGTCTAATGCAAAAACTAAGCCGATGGTCACTGACATCTTCGTGAAGGGCGCTCTTCAAGGTTGGGACATCGCTACGCACTCTACCATTCCGAACGTTTTGATGGCTTTCGTTATCATTCGTGCCTTGAACGTTGCCGGTTTGATCCCCATTTTGGGTGACATCTTTAAGCCGTTGATGGGCTTGTTCGGTCTTCCCGGTGAAGCCGCTGCCGTTTTGATCGCCGGTTGGATGTCCATGGGTGGCGGCGTCGGCGTTGCCGTCGCTTTGTTCGACCAAGGTTCTTTGACCTTGTCTGACTGCGCCATCCTCGCTCCTGCCATCTACTTGATGGGTTCTCAATTGCAATACATGGGTCGCGCCTTGGGTGTGATCGGTACGCGTGGTAGCATGATTCCGGTGTTGATGGGTACGTCCATCCTCAACGCTTTCGTCGCCATGATCATCATGAACATCATTGTCTAATTGACTGATACATGATTAATTGCTAGAGAATAGCGATTCTAAAGGGTGAACATTTAGATGTTCGCCCTTTTTCTTTATTTAAAACTTGATTAAAATCAGTCGAATTTTCCAATGTTTAGCATTGTTTTCAGATAAAATTCTGTTAGGGCTTTTTTTAGCCTTTATCCATTTATTTATAGGGAGAAACCAATGGTTCAAGAATTTCTTAAAGATCTTGAAGAAGTCGTTAACGTTGACTGCGGTACCGCCACGATTGAAGGCGTGAAGCAAGTTGCCGAAACGTTTGTTCGTCACTACGAGTCCATCGGCTTTAAGGCTGAACTCGTCGATTTAGGCTCTTCTGTCGGCCCTGGCGTTTTCGCTACGAATAAGCCTGAAGCTACTCGCTTTGACGTGATGCTCAACGGCCACTTGGACACGGTTTTCCCGGCCGGCACCGTTGCTCAACGCCCGATGTCCATCAAGGGTGACCGTGCTTACGGTCCCGGCGTTTTGGACTGCAAGGCTGGTTGTATGACCATTGTTCACGCTTTGAAGCGTTTGCCCAAGGAAAAGCTCGACAAGCTCGCCATCTTGATCGCTCACAACCCGGACGAAGAAACGGGTTCTGTTGCCAGCCACCACTGGCTCCAAGAATGTGCCTCCAAGTCTGATCGCGCTTTGATCTTTGAACCGGCTCGTGAAGGCGGTGAACTCGTTTGCGCTCGTAAGGGCTCTTCCACGTACAAGGTTACGTTCCACGGTGTTTCCGCTCACGCCGGTAACAACCCGGAACGTGGTTGCGACGCCAACTTGGCTTTGGCTAAGTTCATGATCGCTGTTAAGGAATTGGCCGATATGGAACGTGGTATCACGTTGAACTTCGGTTACATCAACGGCGGTACGGTTGCTAACGTTGTTTCTGATCACGCTGAAACGGCTCTTGACCTCCGTGTCTGGAACGATGATGACTACAAGGTTGTCAACGCCAAGATCATCGAATTGGCCAAGCAAGAATGGGTTGCTGGTGTGACGGCTGAAATCGCTGAAACGAACCACCACGATGCAATGCCCTTGAGCGAAGCCACGAAGGCTATGGCTGGCTTGATCGAAGAAGCTGCCAAGCTTGAAGGCTACGACATCGCTTGGGTTAAGGCCGGTGGTGCTTCTGACGGTAACACGACGGCTGGTATGGGCGTTCCGACCCTTGACGGTCTCGGCCCTGTCGGCGGTGGCATGCACTGCGATAAGGAGTACATGGAAATCAATTCCGTTGAAAAACACATCAAGTTGGCTGAACGCTTCTTGACGTTGTTGGCTGATGCCAAGTAATCCTTAGCCTAACGGCGACAAAATGGGGAGAGTTTGAAGCTCTCCCCGTTTTTTTATCTCTGTAAATGAAAGGCCGGCTCTTTTGTCTAACGTTTAATCCAAGGACAGAAGGCTTTTTCCAAAACACCTACACTGGCATAAACCGTCAACCCTAACACACTCATCCCGAGAATAGCGACAAACATGGCTAGGGCATCGCCCATTCCCCAGGCATCCATAATCAAAAAGCCAAGCCCTGTTGTCGTCGCAAAACTTTCAGCTAAGAATAAAACAGCAATGGCCGTACCCGTTGCTACTTTCAATGCGGTAAAGAGTTCTGGCAAGGCGGCGGGAATATAGACATAACGAACCGCTTGCCATTTCGTTCCTCCCATCGAGAAAAACGCTTTCTCGTAAGAGGGGTCGATACTTAAGGCACTCGATCTCATAATCACCAATAATTGGTACCCGGCCGTTAACGCAATGAGACAAACGCGTGAGGACTCGCCTAATCCCAAAATCATAAAGAAAACCGGCAAAAGCACGATCTTCGGAATGGGGTAGGTAATAAAAAGCAAGGGCGCGCCCAACCAATCAAAACGTTTACTGTGACCCAATAAGAGACCCAACGGGAAAGCGATAAGGACGCTCACCAAAAGTCCCATTAAAAGACGATAAAGGCTAAGAAGGATATGATCCCAAAAGTTTGTCGTCATCAGAGCCTTAATAAAGGCAACCGTTGTCGTAATCGGATTGGGCAATAGCGCTTCACCGAGGCTTAAAGAGCCAAAAAGCCATAAAAGACCAATGGCTAAGAAACCTAAAACGTAACGAAAAAGAACGATCATAGCGTCCTCCCCGATGCGTTTTTCAAGTGAGCATGAATGGTGCGAACGGTGTCGTAAAAACTTGTCGTTTCCCTGTCTGCGCAACCTTTTTCATGATCAAAGGCGGGATTTTCAAAGAAGGCGACTTTTCTAAAAGGGCTAGAGGCCAACACCAATACGTGAGAGGCTAAACACACAGCTTCAGAAATATCGTGTGTGACCATGATGATATTGCAAGGGTGATGCTTGCGGACTTCAACTAAAAAGTCCTGTAAATGCTCACGTAAAAGAGCATCTAAGGCTGAAAACGGTTCATCTAAGAAAAGTACTTCCGGTTGCGCTAAAAGGGCTCGACCAATGGCCAAACGTTGACGCTGACCTCCCGAGAGTTCTGTCGGGTACCTTCCCTCTAAACCCTCAAGCTGAAGTTCTGCCAACATCGCCTTCACGCTTTGTGCTCGACGATAAGGATCAGGGCACAGCTGCGGGTTGAGTTTAAAAGGCATTTGAAGGTTTTCTACCACATTCATCCAAGGAAAAAGACCCAAATTTTGCCAAACGAAACTGGAGCGAATATCCTTAAACGCTGTCACTTCAGAATTTCGCTCCCAGCGAATCCCACCCTCTTTTACCGCACGTAACCCTGCTAAAGCTGACAATAGTGTGGATTTTCCACACCCTGACTCCCCGACAATGGCTAAAGAAGCCTTGGCGGGTAACGCAAAAGATAAACGATCAATCACCACCTCACGGTCATAACCAACCGTCAGGTTTTCACAGTGCAGGGTTAAACCTTGAGATTGATCGCTCATGCGCTATCCTATTTGACAATAATGGCTTCGTAAGCGGGAACTGCTTTAATCATGCCCTTAGTGATCATCCATTGACCGACGCGCTCGACTTCGGCTTTCGTAGGTAAGGGTGGCAAACCATCTGTCGTTTGATGAACGGAGAAGGAGACCATCTTATAAGATTGTGCTACCGCAGGCGGTAAAAGGCGCTTTTTAACCATTTCGGTACGATAGTGAGACGGATCCTTGTCAATGCGAGCTGCAGCTTTAGCGACGGCTTTTCTAAACCCATCGACTGTCTTTTTATCTAAGTGAGAATCACGAAGTGCGACAACCGCCAAGGCTTCATTGATCATCGAGTCATCCCAAATCACGCGACCACCCTTAGCTTCAACGACAGAGACCAAAGGTTCGGGCAACATGGCTGTAGCCACCTGACCGCTTTGAAGCATCTGTAAGCGAATCGGAATTTGCTTGACTTCCAAATTCTTAATAGCCGTTGTCGGCAACTTTTCCGTCTCTTTCATGCGATCTAAAAGATAATCGATGATCGTGGCCGAACTCATGGCACTAGGCGTATTTTTAAGGTCAGCGAGCTTCGTAATCGTCTTGGCGTCTTTGGGCGACACTACAAACCCAAACGAGCGCTGTTTAGGACTCGTATGCGTTGTCGTTAAGATTACGGCTTGTTTCATGCCCTGTTCGTTTTGCATGAAAACATTCATCAGATCGGCAAAGTGGCCATCGATCTTACCTGCAGCCATCGCAGCACGCACTTCCAACGCAGACTTAAAAGGAATGAGCTCAACATCAAGCCCTTCATCCTTAAAAAGTCTTTCCTCTTGTGCCACATACAAAACAATCGAGTCTGCAGCAGGCAATAAACCAATGCGCACGGTTTGAGCATTGACTGCAAAAGAGGCACTCAAACCCAAAGCTAAAAGGCAAGCCTTAGAGAGCGTATTCATCTTCGCCCTCCATTTCCTTTTCCCACGACTCCAACTCACGGGGCAAGCTCATATTTTGTTCACGAATTTGGCGAGATTTCTCCAAGATAGCCGAGCGCAACAAATCCAAACCCGTTCCCTTTAAGGCAGAAATACGAACAGCCATAATATCTCCATTGGCATCACGCAAGATTTCCGGTTCCAAGTCCGTTTGGTCAATCTTATTGAGCACCATAATGGTCGGAATCTCATGCGCTTCGATTTCTTCCAATACCTTATTCACTTCAACAATTTGATCGTCTTTGGCAGCGCTTGAAGCGTCAACCACGTGCAACAAAATATCGGCGTGTACCGTTTCATCCAGCGTTGACTTAAAGGCTTCAACCAATTGGTGAGGAAGACCTCTAATAAAGCCCACCGTATCGCTTAAGACCACACTTTCACCTTCGCCCACGTAACAACGACGAGCAGTCGTATCCAACGTGGCAAAGAGTTGGTCAGCGGCATAAATTTCAGATTTCGTTAAAGCATTAAATAATGTGGACTTCCCTGCGTTGGTGTAACCAACAGTGGAAAGCGACACCACATCGCCACGACTGCGACTTTTTCGTTGCGTATCTCGCTGGCGCGTTAACTTCTTTAACTGTTCCTTTAATTGTTTGACGCGAACGCCAATCATTCGGCGGTCCAATTCAATTTGCTTTTCGCCTGGGCCCCCGGTTTTACTCAAGCCCCCGCGTTGGCGCTCCAAGTGGGTCCAACCGCGAACCAAACGCGTTGAGAGGTGTTCCAATCGGGCCAACTCGACTTGAAGGCGACCTTCTCGGCTTTTAGCGCGACGTTGGAAGATTTCCAAAATCAATTGCGTACGATCAAGCACGGCCACTTTCACAACGCGCTCAATATTGCGTTGCTGAGCTGCCGTTAACGCCACGTCAAAAACCACGACACCAGCGTTAGATTCTTCGACTTCGAAGGCTAACTCCTCAATCTTTCCACTACCTAAATAGGTGGCAGGATCGGGTTTATCTCGCTTAGCCAACATCATCCCTACGGGTTCGAGTGCATCGCTTCGAGCAAGCTCGGTGAGCTCTTCCGGGGCATCCGGCAACGTCACACGAGACGTTGAAATACAGACCAAATACGCTCTGGGGGACTCTTCTCGAGCCGAATCAATTTGAAAAACAGTCATGAATGTCGTTAACCACTACAAACAAAAGAGCGCCGAAGCGCTCCTTTGAAGATAAACCACGGCAAAGATTATTCGTCTTGGCCCATTGCCGGCATATTCACGGCCTTGGTCGGCACCACCGTGCTGATGGCGTGCTTATAAACCATTTGCGTAACCGTGTTGCGAAGTAACACAACGTATTGGTCGAAAGATTCCACTTGGCCTTGCAACTTAATGCCATTGACCAAATAAATCGAGACCGGAATGTGTTCCTTGCGCAAAATATTAAGGAACGGATCTTGTAAGAGTTGGCCTTTATTCGTCATTTTTATTCTCCGGGCGTCTCGTAACGCCTTCTTGTTTGTGCCGACAAACCGTTCGCCGACATATAAGGTTAATTTTATTCTTTTTTATCCACGTATGGGTTTTTATTGATCTTAAATTCAATTCGCAACGGCGTACCGGCTAAATTGAACTGATCTCTAAACCACCCTTCGAGGTAACGCTTGTAGCTATCAGGCACAGCTTGAAGACTATTGCCGTGAATCACAACCACGGGAGGATTTTGACCGCCTTGGTGAGCATAACGCAACTTCGGACGAACACCCTTCACACGCGGGGGCGATTGACGTTGAACAGCTTCAATCAAAGCACGCGTCAATTTCGGCGTCGAAAGCTTAGAGAAGGCTGCAGCGTGAGCATCGCTCACAGCCTTCATCAAATGGTTCAAGCCGTTACGCTTTAATGCAGAAATGTGAATGTGACGAGCCCAATTCAAGAAATGCAACTTGTGGTCGATTTCTTCATCGATACGGCTGCGTTGATAACTATCCAACACTTCCCACTTATTGATAGCAACCACCAATGCACGACCGCTCTCAAGCACATAGCCTGCAATATGAGCATCGTGTTCGGCAACGCCTTCGCTAGCATCCAACACTAATACCACAACGTTTGCATCGGCAATGGCTTGTAAGGTCTTAACAACCGAGAACTTCTCAATGGCTTCAAAGACCTTGCCCTTACGACGCAAACCCGCCGTATCAATCAAGGCATAGTCTCGGCCGTCGTACTCAAAGTCCACTCGGATGGAGTCACGCGTGGTCCCTGGCATATCGAAAGCAATCAATCGATCTTCACCCAAAAGGGCGTTGATCAATGTGCTCTTACCGGCGTTCGGACGACCAGCTACGGCCACCTTCACGCGCGGCAACTTGCCGTCTTCAAGTTCTTCTTCAGGTTGTTCTTCCACTTCCGGGCAGTGTTCAAGCGCCAATTCAATCAAATTGTGCACACCGTGACCGTGAGAGGCAGAAATCATATTGGGTTCACCCATGGCCAATTCATAGAATTCAGCAGCATGCGTGACATCCAAACCTTCGGCCTTATTAATTGCCAAAATTACCGGACGATGAGAGCGACGCAAATGTTGAGCAATACGCTCATCGTGGGGCGTCAACCCCGTACGGGCATCGACCACGAAAATAACGACATCGGCTTCTTCAATGGCAAGCTCTGCTTGGCTAGCCATGGCCTTAACGATGCCTTCGCTCTTGACGGGTTCAAAACCACCCGTATCAACGACGATATAGGGACGCGGGCCAACACGGCCTTCTCCGTATTGACGATCTCGCGTCAAACCGGGAAAGTCTGCGACCAATGCGTCACGAGAACGCGTTAAGCGATTAAATAAGGTGGATTTACCGACATTCGGGCGACCCACTAATGCAATAACAGGAAGCATTGTTTACTTGACCTTGATGTAAGCAACTTCGCCTTCATCCGTTTGGAAGATGGCGCCTTGTTCATAGGGCTGAGGCGGAACGACAATGGCTCCGTCCAAATCAGTACGACCGATGATTTGACCGCTTTCAGGGTTAATAAAGTGCACATAGCCTTCGCTGTCACCGGCCGCCAAAATACCGGCAAACGGCAACACGGCACGCACTCCGCGCCACTTCAAATCACCATTGCGCCAAATCGGCAAACCGCGAGTGCGATCAAAGGCATAAAGCTCACTTGCCGTATTAGCAACGTAGACGAAACGATCATCGGCTGCGGGTTGAGTCATTGCCGTGATGTCATGCGTCCAACGCAATTGACCATTTTGTGCGTTCATGCAAACCAAACGACCTTGGAAAGCGGAAGCACAAAGAAGATCACCGTCGGCCATCGGCCAACCTAAAATATCCACTAAACGTTCAACTTCGGTAATACCACGAGCTTCCGAAATCAACGTTTGCCAAACCGGACGACCTTCGGGCGAAAGACCCAAAAGGTAACCGTTACTTTGACCGACCAAAATCATGGGGCCAAAGAAGCGCATACCGGAGGCACCCTTGACCGTCAAATTGGGAATTGAGCGTTGATAGCGCCACTTTTGAGCGCCCGTCATCGCATCAAAGGCCGTCACACGGGTATCGGCCGTACGAACGACAACCAAACCGTTACCGACCAAAGGAACGCTGTCCATTTCGCTCGTTAAGAATTGACTCCAAAGCTTTTTACCTTCAGCGTCATAGACAACCAATTCGCCCTTCGTGGTCCCTACTGCGACGATGTAACCGTCACTGCCGACACCGGCAGCGATATCGGCAGGCGTCTCAACGCTCCAAACCGTATCACCCGTTTGAGCATCTAAGCGATAAAGCGTATCGCCACCGGCTGCGTAAACCGCTTGACCGACCACGCTCGGAACCAAAAAGTTCGTGACACTTTCCCCTACACCTTTGCTCCAAACCACTTCGGGTTCAGCAATAGAGGTATAGTCTTCCAACTCTTTGGGAGCTTGAGAGCTCGGTGTACTACAAGCAGCTAAAAAGCATGCACTGGCTAAAGCCAACAATGTTTTTTTCATTCGCATAAGTCTTTTGTCCGATTGCGATTATTCTTTAATGATTAAGCATTAAGGTAAAGCTTGAAGCTTCAATTGCACAAAGCCCATCAAAGAGGGTTCGAGCGGATGCTTCAAAGCATCTTCCCAGGCAGCGCGAGCAGCCTTCAAATCATTCTTTGCGAAATAGGCATCACCTAAACGATCTTGAACCAATGCCACTTGCTTATCCGTGGGCTTAGCAGCTGTCAAACTTGCGATGGCATCGTCAAATTTCTTTTGATCCATTTGGAAGCCGGCCAAACGCAAACGAGCCACCGTTTGGTATTCGGTGTAGTCAGCTTCGTTGACCACCCACTTCAAAAGCGTTTCAGCCTTAGCATCTTCGCCCTTCGTTTCGAAGTATTTAGCAGCACTTAAAGCACCCATCGGACCATAAACAGTGGAACCGGCATCATCAATTAAAGCATTTACGATCTTATCAACAGAGGCCACTTCTTGCTGAGCGGCAATGGCCGATTGCAAGGAGCTGTAAGCCATGGAAGCATTTTCTGCTTGATGACGATCATACCACTTCATACCGTTATAACCGGCAAAGGCTAAACAAACAGCCGTCACCGCCGTCAAGGTGGCATTACCCCATTTTTCCCACCACGCTTTCAACTCGTCAAGGGACTCTTGTTCTTGTAAATCGTAAGCCATTGAATTATTCCTCGTCTAAGAATGCATTGTCGATATCGAGAAAATACGTAATTGCGTCATTCAAGTCAAGCGTTTCTTGTTGCATGAAACGTTCACCTTCAGGACCATACATACGCTTAACCGTAATCTTACGGTTGGCGCACTCATCTTCACCGCAAATCAATGCAAAGGTGGCACCCGATTGGTCAGCCTTCTTCATTTGGTTCTTAAAGCTGCCTTCGCCCGCGTGTACGATCACTTCATAGCCGCCGTCGCGGAGCATTTCGCCCACCAACATGGCGTACTCTTGCGTTTCACCACCGGAGTGCAACACATAAAATTCCGTATCAGTCGTTTCTTCGTTAAAGCCGCATTCGCGCATGACTTCGAGAACACGTTCAACGCCCATGGCAAAACCCACACCCGGCGTGGGCTTACCGCCCAACATTTCTACGAGCGGGTCATAACGACCACCACCGCAAACCGTGGCTTGGGCACCTAACTTATCCGTAACCCATTCGTAAACCGTGTGGTTGTAGTAGTCCAAACCTCGCACTAAACGCGGGTTGATGCTGTAGTCGACACCGGCAACGCTTAACAAACGTTCCAAACGATTTAAGAAAGCGAGGCTATCTTCTTTGAGATAGTCAAGCAAACGCGGAGCGGCTTCAACCATGGCTTGCATTTCAGGATTCTTCGTATCCAAAATGCGCAACGGGTTAGCGTACAAGCGACGCTTGGCATCTTCATCCAAAATGTCTTGGTGAGCTTCAAAGTACTTGATCAATGCTTCACGGTGAGCCAAACGTTCATCCAAATTACCCAAGGAATTCAATTCCAAGCGCAACGGCAAAATTTCCAATTCATCAAAAAGGCGACGTGCCATCAAAATTTGTTCAACGTCAACGTCCGGCCCCTTAAAGCCCAAAGCTTCGACACCTAATTGATAAAACTGACGATAACGACCGCGTTGGGGACGTTCGTGACGGAACATCGGGCCAAAGTACCAAAGACGTTGCGGAGCGTTGTAGCAAAGATTATGCTCAATAACGCTACGAACGACGCCTGCCGTATTTTCAGGACGCAAGGCCAATTCTTCACCGTTTAAGCTATCGGTAAAGCAATACATTTCCTTTTCGACGATGTCGGTCACTTCACCGATACCGCGCTTGAAAAGGGGCGTGGATTCAAGGATCGGCGTACGGATTTGCTTATAACCGTACCCTGCCAAGACAGCATTTGCCGTGTCCGTAAACACTTCCCAAATATAGGAGTCGGCCGGCAAGATGTCATTCATGCCGCGAATACCGGCAATTTTTTGAACTTTAGCCATTTCAATCTTCTTTCAATAGATCAGTAAATTACTTACGAGCATAGTGCGAAAGCACATACTCTTCAATCATAGCGTGAAACTTCTCACTAATGGCGTGAGAATCTTGGGCTTCACCCTTAATTGTTCCAATTTTTTCGCCATCGGCAAACACCGGCGCAACGGGACTTTCCCCACAGCCGGGCAAGCTGATGCCGATGTTGGCGCTCTTACTTTCGCCGGGGCCATTGACCACACAGCCCATCACAGCCACCACCATGCTCTCAAAGCCAGGGGCCGTCTCACGCCACTGGGGCGTTTTTTCGCGCAAGAATGCTTGAGTATCGAGTGCCAATTGCTGGAAAAGGGAACTCGACGTGCGACCACACCCAGGGCAAGACACCACCAACGGCATAAAAGCACGCAATCCCATCGTCTGGAGAAGCTCTTGAGCAACAACGACTTCTTCCGTACGGGCTTTACCGGGCATGGGCGTAATACTCACTCGAATCGTATCGCCGATTCCTTCACCTAAAAGTGTCCCCATGGCAACAGAACTTGCCACCACACCCTTGGTGCCGATGCCGGCTTCCGTTAAGCCTAAATGTAATGCATAGTGGCACTTTTGTGCCATTTCCCGATAAACGGCAATGAGATCGGCAACCCCACTCACCTTTGCTGACAGCACAATCCTGTCTGCGCCAAGACCCAACGTTTCTGCGTACTGGGCCGACTCAATGGCAGAGGCCACCAACGCATGACGCAACACTTCCGTGGGCGTCTCGGGCATTCCCTTTTGACGATTTTCATCCATCATCCGGGACAAAATTTGAGGATCTAACGACCCGCCATTGACACCAATACGAACCGGTCGATCGTTTTTGATCGCCACTTCAATCATCTTGGCAAAGTTTTCTAAGCCTCGTTCCCCTTTACCGACGTTACCGGGGTTGATGCGGTACTTCGACAAAGCAAGAGCGCACTCAGGCACTTCGGTCAAAAGTTTATGACCGTTGTAGTGAAAGTCACCCACCAACGGTACCGTGCAACCGGCTTCATCAAGGTGCTTGCGAATATCCACCACCGCGCGTGCAGCTTCCGGCGTATTGACCGTGAGACGCACCAATTCGCTTCCTGCGCGAGCCAACGCCAACACTTGTTCAACCGTTGCTTCAATGTCGGTCGTCGGCGTATTGGTCATCGATTGAACACGAATCGGACTGTCTGAGCCAATCGTCACATCACGATCGGCATAGCGAACATGAACGGTTTGCGTTTGATGACGAGCCTTAAAAACTTCCATAGCGGCCTCGATTAATTTTCTTTCACCAAGAACGTTGCACGAGCTTTTTGTTCTGCTAAGCGCTCAGCTCGACGCGTTTTGTCTTTAATGTTGCCTGCCAATTGACCGCAAGCGGCATCAATATCATCGCCACGCGTCTTACGAATCGTCGTGACAATGCCCTGCCCCATCAAGTAGTCTTGGAAAGCCTTCACATCCTTAGCATCAGGCTTTTTCAAGTCACTATCTGGGAACGGATTAAAGGGAATCAGGTTGAACTTACAAGAAACCCCGCGAACCAACTTTGCCAATTGCTTAGCGTGCATCAATTGGTCATTCACGCCACCCAACATGATGTATTCAAACGTGATGTAGTCGCGCGGTGCGTATTGCAAATAGCGCTTACAAGCTGCCATCAAATCGGCCAACGGGTGCTTACGATTAATGGGCATAATCATGTCACGCAATTCATCCGTGGGCGCATGCAAAGACACGGCCAATGCCACGGGCACCGCTTGCGCAAGCTTATCCATTTGAAGCGTTAAACCGCAGGTCGAAACCGTCACGCGACGGCGACTTAAACCGTAACCATTGTCATCGAGCATGAGCTTTAAGGCAATGATAACGTTATCCAAATTCTGTAACGGCTCACCCATCCCCATCAACACAACGTTACTGATGATACGATCGGCGGGATCGGTGATACCGGCATCGGCACGAAGCGTTTTTTCAGCGTGCCAGAGCTGACCGATAATTTCGGCAGCAGTTAAATTTCTGTTAAACCCTTGCTTACCCGTCGAACAGAATAAGCAACCCATGGCGCAACCGGCTTGCGTGGAAATACACAACGTACCGCGGTCGTCTTCTGGGATAAAAACTGTTTCAACGGCGTTGCCGTTACCCAAATCAAAAAGCCACTTGCGAGTACCGTCCGTACTCACCTTGTCCCAAATCGGTTTCGGCGCACGAATCTCACATTCGTTTAACAACTTTGCACGGAAACTTTTGGCTAAATCGGTCATGTTTTCGATCTCGCCTTCGCAGTGGCGATGGATCCAACGCAAAAGCTGAATGGCGCGAAAACGCTTCTCACCCAAGCTCTCGCAATAGGCGATCAAACCTTCACGATCCATGTTTAAAAGATTGACTCGATTAGCGGTATCCATAGGACAAAAACTTGAAAAAATGGGGTTAAATAAAAACGCAAAAAGTTCGAGAAAGTCTCGAACCCGAAATCAACTCAAAGAAAGCGTCACCGCCTCAGTGCGAGACGGCGACACTTTAACCATTTAGATGCGAATTACTTACCGCAGCAGCAACCGCAGCACTTGCGTTCGCAGATTGCCAACGTCGGGAAGAAGTAAGCAATTTCAACGGCAGCCGTTTCAGGAGCGTCAGAGCCGTGAACAGCGTTAGCGTCGATGCTTTCAGCGAAGTCAGCGCGGATCGTACCGGCTTCAGCCTTCTTCGGGTCGGTAGCGCCCATCAATTCACGGTTCTTGAGGATGGCACCTTCGCCTTCCAACACTTGAATCATAACGGGACCAGAGGTCATGAAAGCAACCAAGTCCTTGAAGAAGGGACGTTCTTTGTGAACGGCGTAGAAGCCTTCGGCTTCGGCTTGAGAGAGTTGACGCATTTGAGCGGCAACAATCTTCAAACCAGCGTTTTCAAAACGCGTGTAGATTTGACCGATCACGTTCTTAGCAACTGCATCAGGTTTGATGATAGAAAGGGTGCGTTCGATAGCCATTGGTATATCCCCCAAATAGTTAATAAAAGTTGATGATAATCCTCAAAGCAAAAGGCTCTTAGGATCATCAGAAATTTCTCGAATCGTCAAGGGATTGCCCCCTTGCGTTCAGTCAGTTGGATTTTAGCAGAAAGCAACGCCCAGCTCAGGCAAAAATTATTACCAAAATCAACAAAAACTTGAAAAAATCGGCTCAGTGTTTTTCTGCTTTGAACCGATCGTAATTTTTACCGTCTCAATAATTCCTCTTCAGTCAGAATTTGGAGGTTTGTGCATTGCGTTTTGGTACTTCGCCCGGGCGTTTCACCAAAGAGCTTTTTGTAGTCGCGGTTAAACTGTTGAGGACTCACGTAGCCCACGGCAAAGGCGGCACTATTGACGTCTCCTTCCCATTTAAGAGAAACTGTTGCGCTTCATACAAACGCAACCGCTTTTGATACTGCATGGGTGAGAGCGACGTCAGGCGTTTAAATTGCTTGTGATAGGTCGCTGGCGCCATATTCGCCACTTGCGTCAACTGTTCAATCGTGATAGGTTCTGTGAAATTGTCTCTTAACCATCGAATCGACTGCCGAATTCGTTGCCCGGCAGCACTTGGTGCATAAAGGGCTCGCAAAGACTCACTGCCGGCTCCTGAGAGCGCCAAATAATCAAATTGGAGGCCCATTTTTACAAGGCTGTCAATTAACTTCATCAATGTCATTCCATGGTCTTTGCCATGAATGTTCAACAACACTGAAATCTCATTTCATTTTAGCTTTTTCCTTGTCCATTCCACTTTAATTCTTGTCAAAAACTACCGGTTGCAAACACTGAAATTAAAAAATCGGCCCAAAGCCCCAAAGGCCTCAGACCGATTTCTTGTTAGTAAAGTTTAAAGATTACTTTAAGTGCATCGTCACCGTTAATACGTCATCATCAACCGTGATTTGAGCATCCTTAAATAACGTCTTATCGTAAGCAACGTTCAACTTATCCGTGCCCGTCAATTCGTCATCGACTGTCACTCGATAAGTCACGACACCGTCTTGGGAGACAAGCTTCACCGTGGCTTTATTAAGCCCCGTGACCTTCAAAGTTGCGTTACCGTTAACCGACAAATTCTTCACAGAAATGTCAGGTGCGGCAAGTGCCAACGTAGCACCCTGTTGCAACACGATACTGGCGTCATCGCGATCCTTATCAGTGCCCAAAGCTTGCGTCGTCACACGACCGTCTTGACCGGCCTTCGTAACTTCAATGCTCTTATGCAATTGAAGCGTTGCACCCTTTTGAACGTCAACCACACCAGAACCGAAGGATTCCGTCAAACCTGCCAACGTGCCGCCTACAACGCTCGTGCCACCCGTGTAAGTATTCACGGCTGTCAACGTTAACGTGCCCGTACCGCGTTTGACTAACTTACCGACGTTACCTTGTGCGACACGATCGGCGATAGCGGCAAAGCGTTTTTCCTTGTACTCAAGTTCCCAAGCTTCATGATCGGTCAACTTTTCCTTGGCCTTTAATTCAGCTACACGCTTTTGGTTCTTCTTGAGGTACTTAGCGTCTTCTTTGCCGCGAGCTTGGATGGCTTGATCGCCAATGACGTTATGCCATTCATCATCACGATTCATGGTCACGTCAAAGGTTCCGAAGAATTGGCCCGGCCCATAGATGGCCTTGCCCAAATCGATGATACCCCAGCCGTAATCTTCATCAGGCACATACGGGTCGATCTTGTCACCGTCACTGCCACGGATGGCTTCACCGATGCCATTGTCCGTACGGTTAGCCGTCGTAAAGAGGACGTTACGCACTTGCGTGGGCGTCATGTAGTCGCCAAAGCGTTGTTGCAAGACACCGAAGGAGCCTGCGATGTGCGGAGCCGCGTTAGAGGTGCCGCCTGCAACCTTCAAGAAGGCTTCACCCGTCTTATTGTTAACGGCAGCGTTCCAAGCATCGGTCGGAGAGGTCACACCCCACCACTTGGCAATACCGGCATGGTTATGACCGCCTGTGCCATAGTTCGTATCATCCTTCGTATTCACATCACCGTAGATGATGTAAGAACCGTCTTTAGGATTGCGTTGAACGGAACCGGCAGCAATCCAATTATTTTCTGCTTCCGGGTTATAGAACGGATAGATGGCGCGGTAGTACGGGTTTTGGAAACGGCGATTACCGTTCGTGAAAATTTGAATCAAGTCATACTTCTTTGCGACTTCCCAAGCAGCATCCATGAAGTTCTTGCCACCGTTGGCCTTGGCATCGGCTTTAAAGAGGAAGTATTCAGAAACGGAGTTCGTCGTATCATAGTCCGTACGTTTTTTGTTGTCAGCGACTTCTTCACCATAGGTACCGATTTGGCCCACATCAAAGTGATGATTCTTATCAACGATACGAACGTTCGTACCCCAAGAGTTATTGATTACCTTCGTGCCGCTCTTGGCCACCGCTTCCCAAGCCGCTAAGAAATAGCCGTAGTCTTGGAAGGGACCGTAGTTCATGTTGTCATTACCGCCCGTGCTGCTTGCCACCACCTTAGCGGCCCATGCCACGCCGTGAGATTCTTGACCGTTACGGTTGCCGGCTGCCACGCCCGTCACGTGCGTACCGTGCGAGTCGCTATGACCTAAAACAAAGTGACCGGGGATGGAGAACTTTTCACCCTTCTTATAACCACCAAAACGATTCTTGGCTTCACCGGTTTGCCCCATGTAGGCAAAGGGATAGCGCGTACCGTCTTTGGAATAAACGCCCTTAGTCGTCACAGCGCGAATACGGTCGCCCGCCAATTCCGGATGCGATAAAAGAATGCCGGAGTCATTGATACCAATGATCACACCCTTACCCGTATAACCTTCAGCGTAGGCCGTCGAGGCATTGATCAATTCCATGCCGTGGTCTTTATAGTATTCGGGCGTTTCCCACGAAGAGATGTTGCCGACTTTGCCGGGTTCTACGTAGGCCGCGGCAGCTGCGACCGATGAAAAAAGAGCCGTAGCGACAACAGCGACAATGGCAGCTTTCTTAGAACTCTTAACGTGAGATTTTTGAACTTCGTTTGTCACAACGAAACAACGACGAACGTCATTCCAAACAGTTTTAAAGGTGCGATTCATATTGACCTCAATTAAAAAAATTAACCGTGATTTTTGATCACATCTGTCACTATAAACGCAAAGATATCTAGGTAGTTTTGACTAGTATCAGACTTTTGAGAAAATCAGGGAAAGTCCCGATTCATTAACAAATTCAAGTGTTTCAAAAGAATTCCAAATTGAAACAAAATTTGAGAATTCACCCCTTAAGTAGAACTTGCACTTTTGGAAAGAGATTCAGGGTATTTTGGAGAATTTGATGCTCTAACGCTTCTCTATCTTCTTGACGAACGATTGCCAACTCTTGGAGATATTGTTCTAGGTAAGAAGGCTCTGACGCCCCTTTTGCATTAAATGCCGGTGGCATATCGGGCGTATCGGTTTCCAGCAACAAAGACTCAATTGGCAGGTGAATCGCTGCCTGACGAACCCGTTTGCTCCCTGCGTAAGTCAGTGCCCCACCAAACCCCATCTTGTAGCCAAGTTTCGCCAAATTCTTTGCTTCATCCAAAGAACCCGCAAACGCATGAAGAGCCACCTTAACATCAGGAAAGTCTTTGAGGATATCAACAACTCTAAATAATGCACGACGAGAATGCACCGAAACGGGCAAATGATACTTTTGTGCCAATTGCAGTTGAGCTTTGAAAAAACGTTCTTGTCGATCGTTATCGGGTTCTTCCATGTAACGATCAAGTCCGATTTCACCGACAGCGACCAAGTGTGAATCGTTTTGATGGAGCTCTAAAAATAGCGATAAAGTCTCAAGATCTTCGTCTTTGGCTTCATGTATGAAAAGCGGATGAATACCAACGGCATAGCCCCAACCGATTGCGTGGGCGGTCTCACGAACTTTTTCGAAATCCCCCACACTTCCCGTGGTGATAATGCCACACACCACACCCGAGGCACGGGCACGCTCTAACAACACGTTCATGTCGTCGCCCGTATCCACAAGGCCAAAATGGGAGTGAGTGTCGATGAGCATCATTAACCCAGATTTTCCAATAGACATTGGCAAAGGATTTAATGTATCATTTTCTAATG
>CAJLGW010000011.1 GCA_905206345.1 uncultured Sutterella sp.
GCACGTACGGTGTTGTGAGAGGCGGAAAGGGGCAACCCCTCCGCCTACTCGATTGCTAAGCAATCAGAATCGATCGCTAAAGAATTGTTTGAAGCGATCCCACTTCGAGGCTTTCTCTTCAGGTTCAGTTTCTTTCGGACGAGCTTGGATTTGGTTGAGTGTTTTAATTTCTTCGTCGTTCATCGAAATCTTGGGTTGATACCACGTATCAGAAAGGTACAAACGAACCTTTAAACCACGACGGCTGGGGCCGGCGAGTTCACCTTGGAGTAAATCCGTGGTGAGGTCAATTTGTGCGTTCCCAGAGACCGTAGCCCCCGTTAACGCAACGGTTAAGTCTTCGACTTGAGCGCTCGATTGCGACAGCGTGGCCAATCCCTTAATTTGTTGGATATCGGTTTGTTGTTTGTTATCCGATTTGGGGCTACGACCTTGTTCAATGTCTTTGAGTGCTTTGGGAAGATCCAATCCACGCACGAGACTATTGGAAACAGCAAAGCCCACTTGACCGTTGAGCAGATTTAACTCGAACCCATTGCCGTAAAGGTTGGCCTGCACGTTAAGACTACCGGGGACAGCAGAAGATGCACCGGCATCCGTTAAGAGTTGTTGAAGGTTGACACCTGAACTCTTAAACGAGGCTTCCCAAAGGCCATTTTGGTTTAACGACATATGACCAAAGAAACGACCATCGTAAGCCAATGCAGAAATTGACGGCAATTTCATTTGACCAGTAGTCACCACAACGGGCGACTTCACTTGGATGAGACGGAGTTTGTCGGAAATGAGTTCGCCGATCACCACTTGTCCGTTAAAGTCGAAAAGACTTAAGAATTGGAAGTCCGCTTGAGGAGCTTCGGGCGTGGTATTGGTTGCAGGTTCGGGAGTCACCGTTTCGGCAACAACAGCTTCTGGCTTTTCAACGGGTTGTGTTTCAATAACAGATTCCGTCGAGGCAGGCGTTACCTCAGACACATTTTGCGCTGACGTTTGCCCTTCTTCTTGGGGAGAAGCAGGGGATGTTACAGGAGCGGGTTCTGAGACAGCGGGTGTTTCTTGAACGGGTTCGCTCGGTGTATCCGCTGTGAGTTCTTTTTTTACATTGAGAGCACTCAACAAACGAATGTCTTGAAGTTTTAGGCGTCCAAGCACTAAAGAGCCCTGAATGTTCGGGTGGTCAAAACCGTTGACGGTACCCGAAAAACTCATCGGAGCATCGTGCAAACGGCCAAAGATTTCGAGTTGAGCCGACTCTTGCGTTAAATTGGCCGATAAATTACCGGAAACAGAAGACGGTACGTCCATGCCAGGCAAAGTTAACGAGCCTTGCAAGTGATCGGCAATTAAGGCATTCGTGACACCGTCATAGTTAAAGGGCGAGCGAATATCAAATTTCACCTCACCGTTTGGCGTTTGGGCAACGACCTTGGCATTCACGTCAGGGGCCTGCCAATGGAGAGGAATGATATTTAATTCAGCAACCGATACTTGCGTCTGATTGGTGCTACGCTTGACCTCAACAAGAGCGGTGCTCGCATAGAACGTATCAGAGGTCAGCTTTAATAACGGAGAAGATGCCGTTAACGAGACAGGCAAGGCGGCTTCGGTACCGTTGGCTCTAAGAATGAAGTTTCCGAGACCGACTCGGCCTTCGGCCAAATTAAGGTCTAATTCAAAGGCAGACTCAACATCTAAGAGCAAATTATTGGGTTGAATCTGAGCTTGACCGGATAACGAAATCACACCATGCATTTGCGGAGACGGTTCGCCGATCTCAGCACGAAGGTTAAGAAGATTCACGCTTGTATCTTCGTGAGCGATTTTGATGTTGGCGTCAGAAAGCGAAATCTTGGAAATGGTGACATCATCGAAAATCGCCGTCTTATCCGTCTTAAATTGGGTAAGACATTGTTCGAAAGAGGGGAGCAAACGATTTTCGTAGGCAAGCCCATCAATTTTTAACTCGTCAATGTAGAACTTGCCAAAAACAAGCCAGAACGGGCTGATTTCAAATTGCGCATTACGATAAAAAAGAACTTCTCGATTGTTTTCATTGACAAGCTTTGCCGGCGGCAATGAGATCGAAATGTTGGGTAAGACGCGTACTTGAGGCAACTCATTGGCTTTGATGGCATAGCCATAGGAAGCCAAAGTATCTTGAATCTTTTTCTCGACCGATGTCGGATTAATGAGGAAATAAAGCGCAACAACACAGCCCATTGCAATAAGGGCAATGAGAGCAATCAACCAAATGATCATTCGTAAGATGCGCATAACAGACCCAATAAATTTTGGCGGGATCCTCTGTCCCGCACCTTGAGTAATTCTAACGAATGCCAAACATTCGCGCTTAATGAGTTTTGCTCAAAAATTAATCAGAAAGAGAGTTTGGTAAGAATTAATTTTTCCACTTATTACGGATAGTTTTCCGTAAATTGGGAGCTAAGCGTTCAAGGGCATCCAACGTCATGAAAATGGAATCTCGACCTCGATGGGAGAGTTCTCGGAAACGCGCTAAAAGCTCGCTTTCCTCCTCAATGGGATTGTGTCGTTCGCTGGTAATGACGAACAAAATATCAAAGCCGCAATCCTTTAATCGAGGCATGTTAAAGATGCCAGGATCCTCTTCACCTTCCTCGTATTTTTGATAGCGATCCAAAGGCACGCCAAGTAACTGAGCGATTTGCAATTCCGTGTAACCCAAACGCTCTCTTTCTGTGCGCAATCGTTCACCAAATTCGCGACGTCGTTTAGCCAACACTGTTGCCATCAAAGATTCCTTTTGAAGTAGATAAAGATTAAGGGCCCACGGAAAACCCGTAAGCCCTTAAATTTTAAATCATAAAAGGACGAAATGAACGTCCTTAAACAAGACGTTACACGTTAAACAAGAAGTTCATAACGTCGCCGTCAGCAACGACATAGTCCTTACCTTCAGCGCGCATCTTGCCAGCTTCTTGAGCACCCTTTTCACCCTTATAAGCGATGAAGTCTTCATAGGCGATCGTTTGAGCACGGATGAAGCCGCGTTCGAAGTCGGTGTGAATGACACCTGCGGCTTGCGGAGCCGTATCGCCCTTGTGAATCGTCCAAGCGCGAACTTCCTTAACACCGGCCGTGAAGTAGGTTTGTAAGCCTAAGAGGTCGTAACCGGCACGAATCACACGGTCAAGACCGGCTTCGCTCATGCCCATGTCTTCCAAGAACATGGCCTTATCTTCATCGTCAAGTTCGGAAATCTCAGCTTCGATCTTGGCACACAATGCCACCACCGGAGCGTTTTCCTTGGCAGCGTATTCCTTAACGGCATCCAACAAGGGATTGTTTTCAAAACCATCGTCATCAACGTTGGCCACATACATCGTGGGCTTGACCGTCAACAAGCAAAGCGGCTTAATGATGAGCTTTTCTTCAGGCGTCAAGTCAACGTGACGAACGGGCTTACCTTCGTTTAACGTCGGTTGAATCTTTTCCAAAACCGTCACGAGCTTCAAAGCTTCCTTGTCACCGCCTTGACGGGCTTGCTTGGCGTACTTGTTAAGCGTACGTTCAACGCTGGCCAAGTCAGCCAAAGCCAATTCGGTGTTGATCACTTCGATGTCTTCGATGGGGTTCACTTGACCGGCAACGTGAACAATGTTGCTGTCATTAAAGCAGCGAACAATGTGAGCAATAGCGTCACACTCGCGGATGTTGGCGAGGAATTGGTTACCCAAGCCTTCACCCTTGGAGGCACCGGCCACCAAACCAGCGATGTCCACGAATTCAACGACAGCGGGGACAACGCGTTGCGGGTTGATGATTTCAGAGAGCTTGGCCAAACGCGTATCGGGCACTTCCACAATACCGACGTTCGGTTCAATGGTGCAGAAGGGATAGTTTTCTGCAGCAATACCAGCCTTGGTTAATGCATTAAAAATAGTGGACTTACCAACGTTCGGTAAGCCAACGATGCCACATTTTAAGCCCATGATATTTAATCCAAAAATTGTTCAAATCGGGTGATTTTACAGTAATTCGTTGTCTTGTGTTTTTCGCATTGAGTGAGAAACAACTTAATCAACGAGAAGAGCTTCAATTTCGTCCAGTTGCGTTTCGTCATAAACGGAAATACCGGCTTGCTGAAGCATTAAGGCGGCCAGCCCCATGCCGTCGACCAAATTCGTGCCGAAATGGCCGTCATGCACTTGCTTGGTGCCACAAGACGGGCTGCGTTGCTTTAAAATCGCAATACGAACGTTGTTTCGTTTGGCCAGGTTGAGACTGGCTTGAGCACCAAATAAGAAGTCTTCGGTGTAGTCGCGACCGTCTTTGCCGATAATTTTGCCTTGACCGTTTAAGACGTCTAGAGCGGTCTTGCCCGGTTCAATCTCACAAGGAACGCGAGGCACCAAAAGGCCTGACATAGATTCCGGACAAATCGGCACAAAACGCTTTTCTTTGGCCCACTTGAAAATACGATCATCGGTGATTTTTAAAATTTGTCCGTCAAAACGAACGCGCTCGCCCAACAAGCAGGCGCTTGCGAGAATCTTTTCTTTTTTCTTCACTTTGTTAAGCCCCTAAAAAACGCTCAAATTTTAACATTAGATGGGTTTGATAGGGACAACGTTTAAAAAGCCCGATTGGGTTTTTTCCACACTAACCTTGACGTTATAAATACGTTCCAAGCGTTGCGCTTCTAAAACAAGGGCCGGTTCGTCAAGAATCGAGAGACCCTTATTTTCCAAAAGAAGAATCTTTTGGCTAAATCGAGAGGCAGAGAGCAAATCGTGCATGATGGTCAAAGTGATGGCCGAATGCGTTTCCGTATAGTTTTTGATGGCATTCATCACAATCAACTGGTGACGGATATCCAAGGCACTCGTTGGTTCGTCAAGCAACAAAACTTTAGGCTTTGAAACAAAGGCCTGAGCAAGAAAAACCAATTGACGTTGACCACCCGAGAGTTCACTCATGGGAATGTAGGCCAATTGATCAATTTGCATGGCGTGTAAAACGTCATCGACTTGTTGGAAAATCTCTTGCGTTACTTTCCAAGAAAGATCCTTTACCAATCCCAAAAGTACCATTTCAAACACGGTTAATTGTGTTGAAACGGAGGACATTTGAGGAACGTAGCGAATCGTACTTCTGTCAATGAGTTTCTCTCCGTCCTTGATCTCTACGCTACCTTCATACTTAATAAGACCGGCAATGGCTTTAAGAAGGGTCGTTTTCCCAGCCCCGTTGTGACCAATCACGCCCACCATCTCGCCTTCATAGAAGTTGGCCGAGATGTCCTTGAGAATGCTTCTGTCATTTAAAGTGACGCCAAGATTTTTAACCGATAGCATCATCAGTAATTCCCCCTTGAGTGACGAATCAGCAAAACCAAGAGGAAGGGCACCCCAATTAAAGAGGTGACAATACCCACCGGCATGATGGCGCCCGTCGAGAGAAGTTTCGCAATGACGGAGCTTACAGTCATCAATAAGGCCCCAGCCAATAAAGAACCGGGAAGCAAGAAGCGTTGATCTTCGCCTAATACAAGCTTTGAGAGGTGAGGCGCGACCAAACCGACAAAACTGATGGTGCCAATAAAAGAAACGGCGCAGGCAATCAAAATACTTGATAAGCAAAAGGTCTCAATACGCAAACGTTTCACATCAACCCCTAGACTTTGAGCGCGTTCTTCTCCAAGTGTTAAAGCCGTAATTGCCCAACTGCGTTTCCATAAAAGTAAAGCGATGGCAATGGTTGGAATAACGGCAACCGACACCGATAACCACGAAGATCGCTCGAGATTACCAAACGTCCAACCGTTGATAAGTTGAGCAATTTCAGGGCTTGCACGGTAGATAAGGACTTGCTGCAGGGCCATGAAAAAGAAATTCATGACGATCCCGCCAAGAATGACGGTTTGTGGCGTCATGCTGCGCTTAACCCCAAGCGCATAAATCGCAAAAGAGACAATCAGTGCAAACAAAAAGGCCGACAGCGCAGTGCCGATCCATAAAGCATTAAAGACCGAAATCCCTAACGAGATAGCAATCGCAGCCCCAAAACTTGCCGCTGACGTAATCCCCAACGTTGAGGGGCTGGCGAGAGCGTTTTGTGTGATGTTTTGAATTTGGAGACCGGCAAGCGATAAAGCGGTTCCCACAAAAAGGGCTGTGAGCGTCATGGGAAGGCGCAATTGCCAAACGATAGTTGAAGAAATCGATGGGTCGTTTGGCCCGGCAAGCAGAATCGAGATGACACTTAAGAGATCAAGCCCCGCACTGCCGGTCGAAAGATCTCCAAGAATAGCCAACAACAAGGCAAACACCCCTGCGATTAGGATGCCGAGGCGTTTGCGATTGATTTGTTGGTACTGGAGATGACAACTCATTTTGCTAACTTCAAAATGTAGGTGCCCGATGCATCCACGCGCGGCAGATACGTCTTAAAGAACGTTTGAATTTCTGCTTCTACATCAAAGTCTTTAAAGACTTCCGGATAGAGAATTTGGGCCAAATACATCGAGTAGACATAGTCCATCATCGAGCGAAGACTGCCGTGGTCAACGCCGTAGACCTCGCCCTTTTGAACAGCCTCGAGTCGACTCCATAGCGGGCGCGTTGTAAAGCGCTTCAGACGCATTTGAGCATCCTTTTCGTCCACCATCATGCCCATGTGCATTTGGTCGTTCTGAGCAGCGTTTTGCCAGATGCTACCCGCAATAATGATGGTCTGCGGATTGGAAGAAACGACAAATTCACGGGATAGAGCGCCATAAGGCGTTTTCATTTCTGCGGCAATATTTTGGGCATCAAGTTGATTTAAGATGCCGCCCCACAAAACCGTGTTGTTGTAAGAGTTGCCGTAGGTGGAAATGCCTTCGTTACCGCACTCAACGTAGACGCGACGATGTTTGGCAGACTCGGGGAGCTTGGCTAAACGCTCTTTAATTGTTTTGCGAATGTTTGTATATCGTTCGATTTGAGCCTTGGCAACGCTTTCACGACCTAAAAGGCGACCAAGAATTTCAGTGCTTCGGCAGTGATTTTCAAGCGTCATGGCGTGGTAGTCTAAAACGACGACGGCAACGCCCTTACTTTGGAGAATCTGGAGTCGATGTTGGTTGTCGTTATATTGGGCGATTCCCACCAAGATCGCATCGGGTTTCAGAGCAAGAATCTTCTCGGTATCCAGGATGTTGTCGTGGTAGCCACCAATACTCGGTACCTTGTTGAGTTCCGGGAAAGCCTCAGTAAAGCGTCGTTGTTCCGCGTAACGCGTTACATTCCATCCGTCTAAGGGCAGTGCCGTAATCTTTGGAATACTGGCTTCGCCTCCAATCATCAAGAAATTGGAAATGTAGTTAGCAACGACAATTTTTTGCGGTTGTTTCGCAAAGTGAACTTCTCTGCCCTTCAAGTCAGTAACAGTGAAGCCATCTGCGGCATGCGCCATCATCGGAGCGGCACCGGCAAGGCCGAGTGCAAGGGAGCTTTTTATAAAGTGACGACGGTCAAGCATAAATCCTCTCATTTAAAGAGTGTGGGCAAAAGTTGAATTCGGGGGAGAATTACTCTTGCTCGGGGGTTTTAGGGGAGCGCGGAGTGCCAAATTTTGCTAAAGAACGTTGAACACGAGCCATGTCACCTATTGCAATGTCATTGGTTGTTTTAAGAGCGGCAGTAATGCACTCTTGCATTTGTTCCATGTGCTCAGAAGAGGGAGCGTGTAAAACGAAATCAGCGACTTGTTGGGCCATACCTAAAGAGCGCGGGTGACCCGTGCCGATACGCAAGCGCCAGAAGTTAGGAGTTGAAAGTTTGGCTGAGATGTCTTTAAGACCATTGTGGCCGGCGTTACCGCCACCTTTTTTAATTTTCATGCATCCCGGCATTAAATCCAACTCGTCATGAACCACCAAAATCTCTTCAGGAAGAATTTTGTAGTAAAGCGCCAAAGCAACAACGGCTTGGCCGGATCGGTTCATGTAGGTGGTGGGTTTTAATAACCACACTTCTTGACCGTTAAGGCGGACGCGAGCAACCTCACCGAAAAATTTCTTTTCTTCGTGAAAAAACGCCCCTTCTCGACGGGCTAATTGCTCAACAAACCAAAACCCCGCATTGTGACGGGTGTTTTCATAATCGGCACCAGGATTGCCAAGGCCAACAATTAATCGAATTTCTGACATATCAAATCAATGAATAATGAAATAGAACAACAGATAGAGGATATTGCATTTTGTTTGATTTTTCTACCACAAAAAGACCACTGTTACAAAGCGTTGTTGTCTTTGTAATTGTGCGTGTTGTACCATTGAACCGTTAACCCCTTTTTTAGAAGAAACGAAAATGACAACAATTCTTCACGCTTCCCCCATCTTTGGCCCTGTTCATAGCCGTCGATTAGGTGTCTCCCTCGGCATTAATCTCTTACCGGCAACGGGCAAGGTTTGTACTTTTGACTGCATCTACTGTGAATGCGGTCGCAATGCAGAGCGCAAAACGCAAGAGCGCTTGCCCACAAGAGAATTTGTCGTGCAAGAGCTTGAAAAAATGCTCCAAAAGATGAAGACCGAAGGCGTCGCTCCCGATGTTTTAACTTTTGCGGGGAACGGGGAACCGACGGCGCACCCGCATTTTGCTGAAATAGTTGAAGATGTCATTGCCACGAAAAATCGTTATTTTCCTAACGCCCGTATTAGTGTCTTAACGAACGGGACTCAGGTTCATAAGCCGAAGGTCTTTAGTGCCTTGCTGAAGGTTGACGATAATATTTTGAAGTTAGACACTGTTGATGATCGTTACATTCAAATGGTCGATCGCCCTGCTTCTCATTACAGCGCTAAAGAACAAGTTGAGCACTTTGCTCGATTTAACGGTCACGCCAAAATTCAGACGATGTTTATGAAGGGAGTTCTTGAAAACGGATTTGATGTAGACAACACGTCGGAGGCGTTTGTCCTTCCTTGGCTTGAAGCCTTAAAGGTCATTAAGCCTCAAGAGGTGATGATCTATACGATTGACCGAGATACGCCCGATAAATCCTTACAGAAAGCCTCTGCCGAGGTCTTAGATGTCATTGCTAAGAAGGTTGAAGCATTGGGCTTAAAGGTCAAAGTATCTTACTAGAAAACAAAAAAGGCATTCCCCGAAAAGGAATGCCTTTTAAACTAAGCGGACTTAGTTGATTAGGCGGCAGGAGCTTCTTCAGCAGCGGCTTCTTCACCAGCTTCCGTAGCTTCATCAGCACCACCCTTGGTCACGACGGAGACCAACACCGGGTCTTCGCTACCGTGAACAACAGCGGTAACACCTTCCGGCAATTGGATACCGGAGATGCGCAACGTCGTTTGAGCCGTCAAGCCAGAGAGGTCAACCGTGATGAATTCCGGCAAATCCTTCGGCAAGCAGGAGACTTCGATAGCGCTACGAGCATGGCTGATCAAGCCCTTGCTGACCTTAACGGCCGGGCTGTCTTCAGCGCCAATAAAGTGCAACGGAACGCTCATAACAACGTTTTCGTTAGCATCAATGCGTTGGAAGTCGATGTGCAAAACTTGCGGTTTGTACGGGTGCATTTGGAAGGCACGCAAAACGACGAGTTCTTCCTTACCGTCCAATTCCATCGTCAAAATCGAGGCGTGGAACTTTTCCTTACGCAATGCGTAGAAGATCGGATTGTGTTCGAGCTCGATCGGCGTTGCAGCAGACTTGCCGCCGTAGAGGATACCCGGCAACTTGTCGGCGCGGCGAAGACGGCGGCTCGCACCCGTACCTTGCGCTTGACGCGTGGTGGCGATGATTTTCATGAGATTTCTCCAAGATTAATTAAAAATTCCCGGGACGCGACCATCCACTAGGAACAAAGGGATCTCTCCCTTTTGAATAAAGATTCATGTTACTAAGAACACAAATCAGAATAGTGAGAGCGATATTGTACTGATTTTTAAACAAAAACCAAACAAAAAGGGGAAAGTTTTTTTCTTTCCCCTAATTGCGGTTCGAAAAATCTTATTCTTCGAACAAAGCGCTCACAGAATCTTCACGAGCGATACGAGAGATCGTTTCGCCAAGAAGATGTGCGGCAGATACCGGAACGATCTTGCTGCAGGCTTGAGCTGCTTCGCTCAACGGAATCGTATCCGTAACGACGAGTTCATCGAGTTCGGAATTGGCAACGCGCTCAACAGCAGGGCCGGAGAGAACCGGGTGCGTAATGTAAGCGCAAACCTTCGTAGCGCCACGTTCCTTCAATGCCTTAGCAGCATTGCAAAGGGTACCGGCCGTATCAACGATGTCGTCCGTGATGATGCAGGTGCGACCAGCAACGTCACCGATCAAGTTCATGACTTCGGCAACGTTAGCGCGAGGGCGGCGCTTATCGATGATGGCCAAATCACAGCCCAAAGACTTAGCTAAAGCACGGGCACGCACCACACCGCCGATGTCCGGAGACACAACGATCAAGTTTTCATAGTTGCGGCTGCGCAATTCGCGAAGCAAAATCGGCGTAGCGTAGATGTTGTCCACGGGAACGTCAAAGAAGCCTTGAATTTGGTCAGCGTGCAAGTCCATCGTAAGAACACGGTCAACACCCACGGATTGAAGCATGTTGGCAACAACCTTAGCGGAAATGGCGACACGAGCAGAACGAGGACGACGATCTTGACGTGCATAACCGTAGTACGGCATCACAGCCGTGATACGGCGAGCAGAAGCACGGCGCAAAGCATCGACCATAATGGTCAATTCCATCAAATTGTCATTGGTGGGAGCGCAAGTACTTTGGAGGATGAAGACATCGCGACCGCGAACCTTTTCGCCGATTTCCACCATGACTTCACCGTCGGAGAAGTGGTTGACAGTGGCTTGGCCAAGAGGAACGTTGAGGTGATCAGCAACAGCTTGGGCAAGTTTGGGATTGGCATTGCCCGAAAAGACCATGAGATTATCCGGGACCATCGGAACCATGATTATCACTCGTCAAAAGAGAGAAGAGATAACTCTTCTGTTTGTCTTGAACAGTTCTTTTTTGAACTGTTTCCCTTGACATTCCCGCCTGAGAGTCAGGAACTCGCGCTCGACCAAACAGTCGAGACACGACGGTGGGTTCTTGCTGCTGACAGCTTACGCTGTTCACTTCACAAGCGAGCCGGACCTGTCATGCCCTTTTTTTAGAATCCTTAAAAAGGAATCTAAAGCGAAACGAATCGCACAAAAACAAACGGGAGCTAGCACATTATGCTTGCTCCCGAAAGTTGGCAGGGGTGGAAGGATTCGAACCTTCGAATGCCGGAATCAAAATCCGGTGCCTTAGGCCAGCTTGGCGACACCCCTACAAATTCTGGGTCAGCATGGTAATGCTGACGATACCGGGTGTATTTTAAGACTTTTTACGAAAAAATGTTGCCAGTTTTCCGGAAGGTCTTTAAAAACTCCCTCAGCTTCGTTTTCTGTCATCAGCGCAAACGCTGCAGAACCCGAACCTGTTAAACGAAATCTCTGAAAGTTATCTAGTAATCTAGCAACCTCGGGGTTGACCTTTTTAACGATCGGTTCGAGATCGTTATGCCCCAGATTTCGGAGGGTTTCCTCAGTGAGGTCACTCTCGAAGTTCGGTATTTTGACGTATTTCGTATCCCTTGTCAAGTCTTTATGTGAAAAAATTTCAGGAGTGCCCTGATGAACCCCAGGCCAAATGACGGCAAAGGAGGTTTCAGGGACATCAATCGGCGTTAATTTCTCTCCGATGCCCTCAACCCAAGCATTTGTTCCTAGAAGGAAAAATGGCACATCTGCTCCAAGTTTGGGCGCCATCTCGATAAGCTCTTGGCGATGAAGATGTAAATCCCATAAATAATTTAAGCCCATCAAGGTTGTGGCGGCATCAGACGAGCCTCCGCCCATACCGGCCCCGGCAGGAATCGATTTTTTAACGCAAATTTCTACGCCCAAGGGACAATCGGTACGACTCTTTAAAAATTGAGCGGCTCTGACACACAAGTCTTTTTCAGGATCTCCGATCACATCGCCCGTACGAACAATTTGTCCGTCTTGACGGACTTTTAATTCAATCTCGTCATACAGACCAATTAAAACAAAGAGCGATTGCAAGGTGTGGTAACCGTTGGGAAGTTGCCCTGTCACATGTAAGAAAAGATTCAATTTGGCTGGTGCCAGAAGTGAAAGTTTATTTTCCGTCATGGCGAATACCCCCTTGAATGAGTAACGTAATGACAATGCCGGGCTCCGTTGCACTGGCCAGTCGGGTTAATTGCAAGCGAGTCGGTTGTTGTGCTTCGTTTCTGGCTAGAACATCAATCTGCCAACCGTCTTGTTCGATGCGACTAATGGGGGCTTGCTCAGGGGTGACGACAGAGGGCGTATGGGGGTCGGGCTCTCCGTTAATCCAATAAACCAAACCCTCCACAGGGACCGTAAAGCCAAGCGTTTGTGTCATAAGGGTGTTGATGTCTTTAGCTTGAATCGTTTCGTGACCAAGCGCTTGCAAGCGAGCTACGTCATGACTCTTTTCAATACGAGCAATCGTGCCACCAATAGGAGTCTTGAGGTCTAAAACACTTTCCTCATTGGGGAAGACCAAAAATTCAAATCGACCTCTTTCGTTATGGTTGCCTTGGACATCCTTAACGGTGACAGAGAAACGCCCTTGCCAGGTGTTTAACGGTGTTTTTGAGGGAAGGCTCATACAGCCCGTCAAAATCAAAAGCGGGCAGACACACAACAGTAAGAGACGATTGATTTTCACGATCAAGCTCCTCAATGACGAGTATCAAATTGCTTTAAAAAGCGCTTGGTAGCGGGCTCTAATTCTTTTTGCTGCTTGAGTTTGGTAATCACACCTTGGAGCTTTTTCACCTCACCCGTGGCGTGGTAGAGCTCGCCCAAATGCATCAAGATTTCTTCATCTTGACTGCTGGCAGCGGCCTTTTCAAGGTAAAGCTTCGCAGACTCGTAATTTTGAACTTTAAAGTAATACCAACCAATGGAGTCTTGAATGGCAACATTGTTAGGCTCCATTTCGATGGCTTGTTTTAATAACTCGCCCGCTTCTTCAAGACCGCCTTTTTTATCAATCAACAAATAACCGAGCGAATTAAAGAAGTCTGCTCGTTTGGGTGAATTTTTAATGGCTTTCCGCAAAAGCTCTTCGGCTTCATCGTTTCGCTTGAGTTCGGTTGCCATATAGGCAGCTTGGGACAACAGCTCGGGATTCTCCGGCAGTAAAGACAGCGACTTTTTAAGCTTTTTGTAGGCTTTTTTGAAGTCTTTTTGCTTGTGGTAGATGTGAGCTTGCGCTTGCAAAAGTTCGGCTTTGGCGTTTTTTGAAGCCTTGGTGTTTTCTAATACATCAAGGGCATCATCGATCTTCCCACTTTGCTCAAGCGCTCGGGCTTGAAGCATACGAGCTCTGACATAAAACTCATCATTGGCGGGAACTTTTTTAAACCAATCAACGGCTGAACCGTATTCTTTTAGGCGAAGATCTAGTAACCCCAACGAAAAATAGGCTTGTGGAAGTCTTTCGGCCATCACGGAATGCTCAGTTGCTAAACGTTCAAACGTTAATAAGTAACGCTTGGTTTCAGCATCCAGCGCCACGGCATCCGAAATTGAAGCCAAACTAAAACTTAGCGCAGCAGAGCGTTTTGAGTAGGGTTCTAAAAGGGGTAATTCTTTTTTGACACCGTCAACGTTTTTCGTGCGTGCGTAGGCTTTCGCCAGTCCCAAATGCACGTCCATGTTTTCGGGGTGCTTTTGAGTAAAGCGCTCTAAAAGTTTCACCGCTTGTGCAGCATTGTCGACGATAAGCACATCAGCGTATTCCAATACGGCAGAGGCGCTATCGGGGAGGTCTTGCTGCGCAATCTTGGCAAAGTGAAGACTTTGCTTTTTATCTCCCAATCGGCGGTAGAGCTTACTGAGGGACAAAGCAGCTTGACCTCGGTTTTCGCAAGTGGCAGCCAATGGCAGGATAAAGTCAAGAACTTTTTTAGAGTCTGCAGTCCCTAACTCCGCTTGCAATGCAATTCCTTCAAATTTCGTTAGACGAACTTTGCGGTCTTTTTCTTTTTTTAACCAATTGAGCGCGTCATTTTTATTTTTGTTGCTCAAGTCGCCCGTTCTCAGACGTGCCAAAAGAGCAGAAAAATTCGCATCTTCATAGCCCTTAGGGGAGAAACTGACCCAAAGGTCACTTGCGAGTTTGGCTTCATGAAAGGCGTGAGCTGCATCGGCAATCTGAAAAGCGCGCTGTGCAATGCGAGGATCTTTCGTTTTTCTGGCCACTTCCATGTAGGTTTGGTACGCTGTTGATGGGTCGTTGCGTTGCAAGGCAATTTCGCTCGCCATGATTTGGAAAAGCGTTTCACCGGTTAAGACATTTTTCGGTAAATCTTTTTCTGCAATAGGGGCGGCCACAGCGGAGCCTATGGTAAAACAGCCCGCCAATATAAGAGCACTCAGAAAGGAGAAGGGTCTTGAAAAAACACGCATAATCTTTGTCACATTTCGAATTCTCCAATTGTACTGAGTCTCCGTGATTTTTAATACAATCAGAATGTCTAATAACGGTTACGAAAAATGTCTCAATTTTCCCAACAATTAATCCAATGGCAAAAGGTTTACGGTCGCCATGGGCTTCCGTGGCAAGTAAGCGAACCTTATGCCCGTTGGATTTCCGAAGTGATGTTGCAACAAACGCAAGTGGTCACGGTGATTGACTATTACCATCGTTTTATGGAGCGATTCCCAACGGTGACAGACCTTGCTGTGGCTAACGAAGACGAGGTGATGCGTTATTGGGCAGGGCTCGGTTATTACACTCGGGCAAGAAACTTGCATAAAGCCGCCAAAACGATAGTAGAAACATACGGTGGGGTCTTTCCCCAAAAGCGAGAGGAATGGGAGGCGTTGCCAGGCATAGGCAAAAGCACGGCAGCCGCTGTTACCGCCTTTAGTTTTGGTGCAAAAGAGGCGATTTTAGACGGCAACGTCAAACGAGTTTTGTCCAGAAATTTTGCAATTACTGAACCCATGACCGCTGCGGTAGAGAAGCAGCTTTGGGCATTGGCTCAATCTCTTTTACCCGATAACGATATCGAGAGCTACACACAAGGTTTAATGGACTTGGGAGCTACGGTCTGTACTCGAACGCCTAAGTGCGAGGCGTGCCCTTTCCAAGAGAGTTGTTTGGCTCGTCAACAAGGCATTGAGAAAACGCTTCCTGTGGCAAAGCCTAAGCGCGAGCGACCCGAAAAGCACAGAACGTTCTTTCTTTTCTGGCACGATGATGCGGTGTTGTTAGTCAAACGAACCGCAAAAGGGGTTTGGCAAGGCTTACACAGTCTGCCCGAAGTTGATGGTCAGTTAAACGATGAGGCAATTGAACATTACCTTCAAGAGACTGCGTTTAATATCCGGAATTGGCAACGTATGGAAACCGTGACTCACGATTTTTCCCATTACCGTCTCTTTATCGAACCCATCGCCGTTCACGTCAGAAATACGGAGGCCATTATCGAGAATGGGACTTGGCTTGAAATAGGAAAGGTCTCAACAGTGGGATTGCCCGCACCGATTGAGACCTTGCTAAAGCGCTTTTTAAATCTCTAAGCCGCTTGGGTCATACCCTTTGTAGGCGCTTTCGTTTGACCAATAATGCGATGACGAACGCCAACAGAACTAAACGTTTGTGTGAAGCGTTTGGCAAGTTGTTCGGCCACATAAACCGAGCGGTGTTGACCGCCTGTGCAGCCGATCGCAATGGTGAGGTATTGACGATTGGTTGCCATGTAGCTGGGTAGCCACTTATTGATGAAATTGGCAATGTCATCGACCATCTCTACGGCCATGGGCTGATTATTCATAAATTCGATAATCGGATCATCGCGTCCGGTAAAGGGGCGCAAAGCCGGGTCGTAGTAAGGATTGGGGAGATTGCGAACGTCAAACACCAAATCCGCCGCAATGGGAATCCCGTGTTTGTAACCGAAAGACTCAAATGTCAGCGTCAAATCGGCTTGAGGAGCATCGGCGAAATTCTTCACCCAAGTTCTCAACGTATTGCTTTGCAAGTTCGTGGTATCAAGAACGTTGGCAAAAAGCGTAATGGGCTCTAATAACTCACGTTCAGCCGTGATGACTTGATTCAAAGAAATGTTGGGATCATCTTTTAATAAGCGAAGCGTGAGCGGGTGGCGACGACGTGTTTCAGAGAAACGTTGCACGAGTTCCGGCGTGCTTGCCGTTAAAAAGAGAACTCGAACATCCCAGCCGTTTTCTTTGAGTTCACGAATGATTTGTTGAGGTTGATCTTTATCAATGACGTGAGAGCGAGCATCAACTGCGAAAGCGACACAGTCTTGCGATTTTCCCAAGTCTTGAGCGACTTGGACTAAATAGGGCAGGGGTAAGTTATCAATGCAGTAGTAACCGGAGTCTTCGAGTTGTCGAATCGCCACCGATTTCCCTGAGCCAGAAAGTCCCGTGACAATAATCAGTTTTTTCAAGATAGTCTCCAATTGCAAAGAATGGATTAATTGCGGTTGATATCCGGATCGGTTTCAACCGCAACGACGGCTGGTGGTTCTTCCAGTTCGTGATTTTCGAGTAATTCTTCTTGAGCTTGCTCGACTTTTTCCACTTCTTCGTTGAGTTCATCCCATTCTTTGGCCAAAGCATCGTCTTGCGTTTCAATAATGAGAGCCGAAGGTGGTGTCCAATTCATAACCGCTGCGCAGACTTCAACTGCATTTTCGGCGTTACGGATGGCATCGCATATTTTGCGATTTTCAAGCATCGCAATGCACTCTCGCAAAAGCGGCAGGTAGGCTTCATCGTCGTCGACATCCGGAACGACTAGAAAGAAGAAAATATCAACGGGTTTTGTATCGGGCGGAGTCGGGTCAATGTTGATGGGACGCGGCAAAACCACAATCGCAATCAACGGACGTTCAATGCCTTTGAGGCGACAGTGAGGCAGGGCTACGCCTGCTCCCAATGCGTTATTACCAAGGCGTTCACGAGCAAAAAGCGCCTCAAAAACTTGCGTATGAGGAACCCCGTACATTTGAAAAACCAAACTGGCTTCTTCAAACACACGTTTTTTGGTTCGGTGATGCATGGAACTCAAAAAGATGACATTTGAGCTCGGCAATAACGGGAAAATTTGATTCACAACTTACATCCTGAAGGCTTCGCCCAAGTAAACTCGGCGAACATCTTCATTTTGAACAATATCATTGGGGTGGCCACTAGCCAATACACCGCCATCGCTGATAATGTAGGCATGGTCGCAAATCCCCAACGTTTCACGGACATTATGGTCCGTAATCAACACACCGATGCCTCGGTCTTTGAGGAATCGAATAATGCGTTGAATTTCAATCACAGCAATCGGGTCAACACCGGCAAAGGGTTCATCGAGCAAGATGAATTTCGGTTCTGCCGCTAATGCGCGTGCAATTTCCGTACGACGGCGTTCACCACCAGATAAGCTCGAAGCGTTGTTGGTGCGTAAACGCGTAATTTGAAGTTCATCGAGCAGGCTATCGAGTTTTTCTTCGATAACAGCCGGCGTGTAGGGCTTACCGTTTTCATCTCGTTGCAATTCCAAAATCGCTTTCACGTTTTCTTCAACCGTCATGCGACGGAAAACGGAAGCTTCTTGCGGAAGGTAAGATACGCCCAAACGGGAACGAAGATAAATCGGCAAGTGAGCAATCGATTGACCATTTAATTCAATGGTGCCACCATCGGCAACAACCAACCCTACCACCATGTTAAACGTGGTGGTTTTACCCGCGCCGTTGGGGCCCAAAAGGCCAACCACTTCGCCACTGCGAACCGCTAACGAGACGTCTTTAACAACCCAGCGCTTGCCGTAACGCTTCTTAAGTCCATTGGCTTTAAGCGTATAAACGGGTTCTGGTTCGGCTTCGGGCTCAGAGGCAACAGGTGTTGTTGGCGTCTCTTTACCCGTTAAAGCTTCTTCGGGTTGGACGTTCTGTTTTTCTTCAATGATGTCAGACACAGTGAATTCCTTTTGAGCTAGGGCTGCGAGAGACCCGTGGCAGAATTAAGTCGCGTGGGACGAGTCGTACTCGATTGAGAGGATTGGGCTCGCGCACGCGGTGCGATAACCGTGGAGGCTCGACCTTGTTTATTACCTTGGATAATTGTACGTGAACGCACCGTATCGTAGGTGATCTTGGAGCCGTTGGCGCGATCTTTCATTACACCATTTTCTAGGCGTTGAACCTCGGCATTGCCAATCAAAGTCACCAGACCCGTGCGCTCTTCATAGACAATCGTTTGCGCTTTTGCGTGAATCCATTCTTCGACATTTTTGACTTTTGGGTCACGCTTTTGTCGGAAGGTTGCCAAATTGCCGGTCAAAGTGCCAATGCGATAGCCTTGTGCATTTTCTTTCATTTCAAGTCGGTTGCCTGCCATGTGCAAGGTGCCTTGGTCAACCGTTACAGAACCGGAATAAACCGCCGTTTGGCGCAATTCGTCTCCCAAGAATGTATCGGATTCAACAACGATGGGCTTATTACGATCGGCAGCTTCAGCCCAAGCGCCAGAGCTACTGAGAGCAATCAAAGCGGTTGCGATGAGGGTCAAAGTTTTCATTCGGTTTCCTTATTTGGAATGTGGCAACAGATCAACATTGCCAGCTTTGGGTAAGGAAATGGTTTTGACACGAGACTTCAATTCGATATTTCGTTCCATGTTATCAAGTGCCATGCCCACAGCCGTTGCCGTATTCTCACCGTTGGTGATATGGACAAAATCATTCGTTTCAAAATGATTGGTATCCGTTTCAACGGTCAATGATTGTGTTTGTAAACGCGTAATGTCGCTATTGTCGCTGGCAGCTCGAGTGATTTCGACATTACCTTGGAAATGCACCGTTGCCCCGCCGTCATCGGATTGACCATGGTCGGCCTTGGCATGCGTTACCGGTTCATTGGGCGAAACGGATGTGTATTCGGGCTTTTCCATCGTGACACGATCATTGGAAAAGTGTTGGAAATCTTGCGCCTTGACTTTGGTTTTAGCGATCCCATTGTTATCAAAAGACACAACCGTAGCGCCCGTGGCAATAAAGTCAGGGGAATCTTCACTCGGAAGATACTTGAGATTGCCGTACGTTGATTTCATCGCATACCAATAGCTTGCTGCAATTAAAATCAGCAATAAAAAGATAGCGATGATGGCGGTAATTCTTTCACGCATAATTTTTTAATATTAATAGCGGTGTTTTGCCGTCGGATCTGGGTTAAGGAACATTTGATCCAAGGTCTTTTCCCATTTTCCCTGGGATTTTAAAATAAACTCGGCCAATTCACGAACGGCGCCGTTGCCACCTTCAAAACGACTTTGGAAGGTGCAGAGTTTAACAATCTCGTCATTGGCGTCACTTGGACAAGCTCGTAGTCCAACCTTTTGAATAACGGCATAGTCAGGCAAATCATCACCAATGTAAGCCATATTCTGCGGATCAACGCCGGTCTTTTCCGATAAAACCTTTAAGCCTGCAACCTTGTCGCGTTGACCTTGCAAAACGTTCGTGATGCCAAGCTCTTGCGTGCGCTTTTCTAAAATTTTGGAACTGCGAGCGGTCAAAATCGCTACATCAATTTGGTTGGCTAAAAGCATTTTGATGCCTAAGCCGTCTTTGACGTTAAAGGCTTTAAACAGTTCCCCATCGTTACCGATGTAAATCTTTCCGTCCGTTAAAACGCCATCAACGTCACAAATCAAAAGCTTGACATTGGCGGCGACTTCCTGATTGGTCATGGCCATTACCTCATTAGAGAACTTTTGCAGTCATCAAATCTTGAATGTGCAAGGCACCAATCAAGCAACCGGCTTCGTCAACCACCAAAAGTTGGTTACACAACGCCTGATTAAGAATGTGAGCAGCTTGCGTGGCCAAGGCCGTTTGGGTAATGACACGAGGCGACTTGGTCATCACGTCATCAATTTTCACTTCGCGAATGTCACCCACGCGTTCAATTAAGCGACGCAAATCACCTTCAGTGAAGATGCCAACTACGCGATTGTCTTGGTCGACAACGGAGGTCATGCCGATACGCTTGCGGGTAATTTCACGAACTGCATCCAAAACCGTGACACCCACCGTGACCTTCGGAATCGCCTCGCCCGTGCGCATAATATCGCCCACATGAATCAATAAGCGGCGACCCAAAGCACCACCGGGGTGAGAGCGGGCAAAGTCTTCGGGCTTAAAGCCCTTAGCGTCCAAACAAGCAACGGCTAAAGCATCACCCATGGCCAAAGTGGCCGTGGTACTGGTGGTCGGAGCCAAACCAAGGGGGCAAGCCTCCTGACGAACACCAATATCCAAATGAACATCGGCGTGTTGAGCCAATGCGCTCTCTGGGGCACTTGTCATCGCAATCAAGGGCGTGCCTTCACGCTTGAGCACCGGAACAATGGTGAGCAATTCGCTCGTCGTGCCGGAATTGGAAATGGCCAGCACAACGTCCTCTTTGGTAATCATCCCCAAGTCGCCGTGAGCGGCTTCAGCAGCATGAACGAAAAAGGCAGGTGTGCCGGTCGAGGCAAGCGTTGCAGCAATCTTGCGACCGATGTGGCCACTCTTGCCGACACCGGAAACAACGACGCGACCTTTGCAGTCCAATAAGATTTTGACGGCTTGAAGGAATTCTTCTCCTAAACGAGAAGACATGTCCAATAAGGACTGAGCTTCTTGCGTTAAAACCGTTTGAGCTAATTTCAGCGTCGACTCGTTTGTACTTGCATGAGCAATCATTTCAAATCCTTTTAACCTTAGCCAATTAATCATACCATCCCTATATAACGGCATTAACGGGCTAAGTGTTTCAAATCGTTCAAGAATTCACAAATTAGTGGTTCAAAATTTTCGATAAGAATTGAACCGCACGATCCGATTTCGGTTGGGTAAAGAATTCTTGCGTGGGTGCATCTTCGAGAATTTGACCGTTTTCCATAAAAAGAACGCGATCGGCGACTCGGCGAGCAAAGCCCATTTCGTGTGTCACGACCATCATGGTCATGCCTTCTTGGGCCAACTCCACCATAACGTCGAGCACTTCGTTAATCATTTCCGGGTCAAGTGCAGAGGTCGGTTCGTCAAAGAGCATGCACACCGGATCCATGGCCAAAGCACGAGCAATGGCCACGCGCTGTTGTTGACCGCCAGAGAGTTGACCGGGGAATTTATTCGCATGATCTTCTAAGTGCACTCGGGCCAGTAATTCCAAGCCGCGTTTGACTGCTTCTTCTCGAGTGCGTCCTAAAACCTTCATTTGTGCCAAGGCCAAATTGTCAGTGATCGACAAGTGAGGGAAAAGCTCAAAGTGTTGGAACACCATGCCAATGTGTTGACGCAATTTGGGTAAATCGGTTTTGGGATCGCCCACATTGATGCCATTGACAATGATTTCTCCTTCTTGAAAAGGTTCCAAGGCGTTAACACATTTAATCAATGTCGATTTGCCGGAACCCGAAGGGCCACACACCACAACGACTTCACCTTTGTCGACCGTGGCCGAACAATTTTTTAAGACTTGAAACGACTCAGAGTACCACTTGCTGATATTGCGAATTTCAATCATTGAGAATTTCCTTAACAACGACTAAAGTCGGGCTTACGACCTTCTTGGAAGGCAGCAATCGCTTCCTTCGTTTCATTGGCTTGAAGGCGCAAGAGCGTTTGTTCTTTTTCCATTGTGAGCGTAGAGCGAATTTGTTGGGCTAAGTGACGACGCAAGAGTTTCTTGGTTGCACGAAGACTACCCAAGGGCATTTGCGTTAAGCGAGCTGCGCGGTTAAGCGTTTCTTGGACGACTTCGCCGGGCTTGCAAATGCCGGTAATCAAACCCATTTCACTGGCTTCAATGGCAGAAATCGGTTCACTTAATAAAAGTTTTTCAGCGGCCTTTTGATAACCGGCTTTACTCATAGCAATTTGAGAAAGACCGTATTCAGGCGTTAAGCCTAAAGCCGTAAACGGCATGGAGAAAAGCGTCTTTTCAGAGCAGTAAGCCATGTCGCAATAAGAGAGAATCGCCACGCCCAAACCTAAGCAAGGCCCTTCAACGGCGGCCAAAATGGGTTTATCAAAGGCGATTAGCGCTTCAATCAAGGCGTCATAAGCGCTTTCGGTGACATCGGTTCGCTCAAGCGTTTCCTTGAGGTCGGCTCCAGCGCAGAAAATGGCGTCTTGGCCTCGAATGACCACACAGTGAACATCATCGTCTTTTTGGGCTTGAACCAAAATTTCAACAAACGTTGCACAGCTTTTGGCATCAAGAGCGTTGCGATTGGCTAAACGCGCAATTTCAATTTGGCAAATCCCTTGATCTATAGAAACATTAAGGTCGGACATAGTTTTAGAGCGTTAATGTAAAAGTAATAAAGTTGTCGTTGTCGGTTTCTTCTTGGCGTTGATAGCCCAATGCCTTCATGAGGGCAAACATACCTTCGTTACCCTTGAGGACATAGCCGACAAGTTTCGTAATTTTCTTTTTCTTAGCTTCTTGAGCCAAGGTTGTCATCAAAATGCGAGCAAGCCCTCTTTGTTGCCATGCATCTTCAACGATGACGCCGAATTCGGCAACCGACGAACCGTAAAGGCGCTTAAAACGAGCAACGGCTCGGATTTCTTCCGGCGCATCCATGTCAAAAGCGACAATGGCCGTTTCGCGGTTGTAGTCAATATTGGTGAGTTCCACCAACTTTTCTCGAGCCAATTCGGTCGATGAAATATGGAATCGCAAATAGGCCGTTTGCGGCGACAAGCGAGAAAGGAAGGCTTTTACCGCATCGTAGTCGTGCTCACGGATGCTACGCAATTGAATAAAACCGTTTTTGACCGGCAACCACTCGTGATCGAACACAGGAGCGGGAGAGAGCATCAAGTGAGAGGCCTGTTGGTCTTTCTTTAACGGCATATCGGCAATACCGATGTGGGCATCAAGCACAACGCATCCACCTTCGTCCACCAAGAGGGGATCGATATTGAGATTGCGAATGGCCGGGATTTCCGTCACAAGGGTGGATAAACGAAGCAAAACTTGGACCAATGCGTCCTTGTTGACTTCGGGCATGCCTCGGAAATTGTTCAAACTTTGAGCAATTTGCGGTTTTTCAATTAACTTTCTGGCAAGCGGCTCTGTTAAAGGCAAAAGCTCTAACGCACTGTCTTGATAGATGTCACCCATGCGACCGCCGGCACCAAAGCGAATCACCGGACCAAAGCGGGAATCCGTTTGAATGTTAATGCGAAGTTCTCGTCCGTTTTCAACGTTGATTTGGCGTTGAACAAAAATGCCACGAATGCGAGCGTAAGGCGCTTTGGTACGAACGTTTTCTAAAAGCTCTTCACTTTCTTCCAAAGCTTGTTGGATATTGCGAACATTAAGACGCACACCGCCCACGTTACTCTTATGAACAACGCCTTCAGCCAAAACCTTCAACACAACGGGGAATCCCAAAGATTGGGCCGCATCGGCAGCTTCTACTGGTGACGTAGTGAAAATACCGCTTGCGGTTGAAAGGCCCATGGAGGCCAAAATGCGCTTGGTTTCCAACTCATCGAGCGTGAAGTCTTGCTCTTGAAGTTTTTTTCCAATGAGTTCTTGCGCTGCTTGGATATTCATGGGCAACAAAGCGTTGCCTTCAGCGACAGCACCAGCAATAAAGCGGCGGTTTTCTGCGTGGCGACTTAACCATGAGAAAGCTTGAACAGCACGCTCAGGGCTCTTAATGGCCGTAATTTGTTGAGCATCCAATTGATGGCGAGCCGTAACGGCTTGCTCTTCACCCACCCAGGCGGTAATAACGGGTTTATAGGTGGATTCCGTTGCGTACGATAAGGCATCGCACAGGTGCTTCACGGGCATGGTAAAGGTCGGCGCTGCAATCACAATAATGCCGTCAACGTTTTCATCTTGATTTAAAGCGTCTAAGGCGAGCTTCATGCGGCGAGGATCGGCATCGGCCCAAAGGTCAACCGGATTGGTAAAGGGCAAGGGGTTATCGAAAAGTTGCCCCAAACGTTGCGTCGTTGCACTCGTGAGATTGGCTAATTTCACGCCGTACTTGCTGGCAGCATCGGCGGCCAACACACCAAAGCCAGAGCCGTTACTGATAATGCCGATACGGTTGGCACGGGGAAGACGTCGAGAAGAGAAAATCTCAATGGCAGCTAACAATTCATCCAAGTCGTAGACGCGAATGGCACCGGCACGATCTAAAAGAGCATTGAAAGCATCATCGTCACCAGCTGGAACCGACATGCGGCTTGCCAAAAGTTGGCCGGCTTGTAAGCTCTTGCCGCCACGCAACACGATGACCGGTTTTACGCGGGCAGCTTCTCGAACGGCCGAGAAAAATTCTCGAGGATTACGAATCCCTTCAACGTGCAAAACGATGACGCGCGTAGCGCGGTCTTGCGCCATGAAATCAACCACTTCATCCATCGTGACATCGATTTCATCGGTCGTATTGACTAAGGATGAAAAGCCAAGACCATTGGCTTGAGCATAAGAGAGCACAGAAGTGGAAATAACACCCGATTGGGCGGCAAAACCAATGCTGCCTTTATTGGGAATTTGCATCCAATAGCTTGCGTTAAAACCGATTTCCGGACGCATAATGCCGAGGCAATCGGTACCAATTAGGCGAATGCCCAAAGAGTGTGCTTTATTAACAATGTGAGCTTGCCAAGAGGGATTACTCGTTACCGAGGCTTCGGTAGGCGTTAAAACAACAAAATGCGTGCCTTTAGCGGCGACCTCTTCGAGCACCTTTTCAATGACTTTGGTGCTTGTCGCAATAACGGCTAAATCGACGGGTTCTTCAATGTTTTTGATTGATTTGTAGCAAGGCACGTCACCAAGAAAATCGTACTTGGGATTGACGGGATAGGCCTTGCCGGAGAAATTGCCATCCATGAGGCTTTTCCATAAAACCGTGCCTCGAGACTCTGCTCGATCACTGGCTCCGATCACGGCCACGGAATTAGGAATCAAAGCGGGGGTTAAATGATGGGCGCAAACCATTTTAAACAGTAATAAATAAGCAAAAGATTAACAGTCTATTGTACCGTAAGAGACAGGGCTAAACGCTTGATTTTTCGATTTTGTACAAAAATTTTCTTGATGTTTTGAAGTGTGAAAAAATGAAGTGCAGAGGGGATTTTCTCTCTACGATGCAGTCGGAAAGCTCGAAAACAAGGTGTTCTTTTCATTAAAATGAACAGTAAGGATTAAAGAAAAAGTCATTGGAGTTTTTTTATGAAAGTCAATGGTGTACCTACCCGCACAATTTGGTCAATTGATAACGGTCAGGCGATCGGCATTATTGATCAAACCAAACTACCTTATGCCTTTGAAAAGGTTGAACTTCGTTCTTGGAAAGAAGTTCAACGTGCCATTGCAACGATGATGGTGCGTGGCGCTCCTTTGATTGGTATTACGGGCGCTTGGGGTATGGTTTTGGCCATTAAAGATGACCCCAGTGACGAATCGATTCACCAAGTTCGAAGTGAACTCATTTCAACGCGTCCTACGGCAGTGGATTTACAATGGGGGGTGGATAGTATCGTTAAGGCCGCGATGCCTTTAAGCCCTAAAGATCGCTTTGTGGCAGCACTTAAAAAAGCAGAAGAAATGACGCAAGCCAATGTGTTGGCTAACCGAGCGATTGGTACGCATGGGGCTAAACTCATTGCCGAACTTTATGCGAAAAAACGTACACCGGTCAATATTTTGACCCACTGCAATGCCGGTTGGTTGGCAACGGTCGACTATGGGACGGCCTTGTCTGCGGTTTATATTGCTTTTGAACAAGGCATTCCGCTTCATGTTTGGGTTGATGAAACGCGTCCTCGCAATCAAGGTTTGTTGACGGCCTGGGAATTGGCCTCTTTCGGTGTCCCTCATACGGTCATTGCCGATAATGCAGGCGGTCACTTGATGCAGCATCGTGAAGTCGATATGGTGATTGTGGGGGCCGATCGTGTAACGGCCGTGGGTGACGTGGCCAATAAGATCGGCACCTATCTAAAAGCCTTGGCTGCAAAAGATATGGGTGTGCCTTTTTATGTGGCAGCCCCCTTCTCGACCATTGACTGGACGATTCAAGACGGCAAACACAGTATTGAAATTGAAAATCGTGACGGCAACGAATTGCGTTATGTTCAAGGCGTGAACGATGACGGTCAATTAACGAAGATTGAATTGATTCCGCCACAAATCAATGTGGAAAATCCTGCGTTTGACGTAACGCCTGCTCGCTTAGTGACAGGGATCATCACGGAACGCGGAGTGTGTCAACCTGAATTTTTAACGCGCCTTTTCCCTGAAGGGGCTCGCGCTTCAACGCGTTGGTGAGGCCACTGGTGTCCGACTCGTTATTTGAAATAGCACAAGCGGTGATTCAAACCGCTTGTGACATGAACCGCTTAGGCATTAACGTCAACAAAAGCGGTAACGTCTCTGTGCGTGTAAAAAAGGGACAAACGGAAGGTTTTCTGATTACGCCGACCGGGATTGCCTACGAAGCACTCCAAACGGACGATCTGGTTTTTGTGCCTCTTAATGCGCAATCTTTAGACGATATCAACGCCAAACGTTTACCGTCGAGCGAATGGTTGATGCATGCCGAAGTTTTTCGTCAAAAGCCGACCGTTAACGCCATTGTTCATACACATTCTGTGTATGCCACCGCTTTGGCCTGTCAAGAAATGTCTATTCCGGCTTTCCACTATATGGTCGCTGTGGCCGGTGGCGACGATATTCCTTGTGCTCCCTACGCTTTATTTGGAACCTCTGAGCTAGCGGATTATTGTGCAAAAGCTTTGGAAAATCGTCACGCATGCCTATTGTCGCATCATGGGGTTGTGGCCACGGGGATGGACTTATCAGCAGCGCTCAAACTTGCTCACGAAGTCGAAAATTTAGCCAAGACGTACACAGTGGTTTACCAATTAGGGACACCTAAAATTTTAGATTCTGAGAAAATGAAGGCTGTTCAAGAAAGGTTCAAAACGTATGGCAAACAAAAATAATTTGGGTGCGCCTTGCTGGATTAAGCCTGATGGCTCTCCCGTGTCTTGCACTGAAAAAGTCAAAGTTCTCAATGAAAACTACGAAGAGCTTCGTACGTTACTCAAAGATGCTTTAGAAGATGCCTTGGTGTTGGGGTGCTCTGAAGCACAGGTGCGTCAAAATTTTCACGATTTGGTCGATAGCATCGAGTCCGATATCAAAGAGCACCAAGTTCATCCTTAGCGTTTTCCAATTAATAGCCAAAGCGCAGTGGTTGCACACAGTGCCGCCACACTGTAAAAACTCATGAAGTAGTGAGCTGAGAGGCTGTGTATCCAACCAAAGAGTAACGGTAAGAAAATCGCACCGCCGAACGTGAAAAAGAGCGTGCCACCGGTGGCAACACTTGCTTTACCTTCAGGGGCAATGCGTGCAACATTGGCCAAATAAACGCCGTTCCAACCAATAGCAGAAGCGCCTAAGCAAACCGCAGTAGTAACCATCCAATAAATCGATGTTTCAGCGTTAAAAAAGCCTGTTAAAGACAGCATGGCTGCCATTAAAAAGCCAAGAATTGACAATGTGATTCGAGCCGAGTGAATCCAATCGGAAAAAATGCCCCAAAAAAGACGTCCGCAGATGCCACCAATACCGGTTGCGGTCAAAAGCATTCCGGCGACAACGATGGAAATCGAGATGTCTTCAACGAGGTAGGCAACCAGAAAACTCAAAACACACATTTGCGTGCCGTTATAGACAAAGGATGCCACGCACATACTGCGAAGGCCTTTATCAGTCGTAACCAACCTCAATGCGTTTAACACCGATTGAATACTGAATTTAAACGTTCGATCCATGTGATCGTCCAAGCGATCGCGGTGGTACATGACAAGTAAGGCCACACAAAGTGCCAAAATCGCCATGACGTGAGGGCCAGCGTGCCAATCGTTGGCCCACAAAGCAATGCTGGGAATCACTAATCCCGTTAAGGCGCTTCCCAAAGGGACGGCGGTTTGCTTGAGTGAAAAGACAAAACCCATGCGTTCTTTTGGAACAGTGTGCGCCAAAATGTCACTTGAAGCCGGAGTGATGGGGCCGTAACTCAAACCTAAACAGAAAGCTCCCAAATAAATCACACCGAAATGTGAGAAGGAACTTAAGAGTAAACCAATAGCAGCTAAAACAAGCGCTCCTTGCGAAACATGAATGCCGCCGTAACGCGTCACCATGGTGCCACCAATCACCGCTGATATGGCCGCGCCAATGTAGAGGCAACAAACGTATGTGCCGATAAAGGAACTCGGGACACCAAGAGAGACGGCCACCAACGGAGCGATGGCAGACAGTGTCACGGTCGAGGCCGTTGCCATGGTTTGAACGACCATGGTGGAAGTCAGAGCAAGTGGAATGACAGAGCGCATAGCAATATTTTGAGACATACAACCAATGATACTCGCTTAAATGCCAGAGACATCCTGAAACAGAATATTGCTCAGGTTGTAACCGCCTTTTGAGATACAATTTTCTATAGAGTAGGAGAACAAGTCATGCCAGCGAAAACAAAAATCATTGCGCTTTTATGTGCGGCTTTGGGAATGGGAATGTTATCCGGTTGTGCGATGCATCCAGATTGGGTCAAGCCCGGTCAAGAAGAGGCTTCCGTTGTGAATCAAATCGGCGCGCCGGACTCGCGTATTGAGTACCCGGACGGTCGTTTTACCTTGGTTTATTCCGGACAACCCTTTGGATTTGAAACCTATTGGATGCACTTTGATAAAGACGGTCGTTTCATCGGCAAAGAAAGAACCATGAACGAAGAACACTTCAAATTAGTGAAGGTGGGTGTCCATACTAAGGCTGACATTTACCAACTCTTTGGTCGTTGCGCTCAGGAGTACGAATTCCGACTTCAAGATCAAACCGCTTACATGTACCGCTTTGAAGAAGTGGGTGGCCATCGGATGGCATTTTGGGTGCAGTTTGACCGCAAAGACGTTGTTACCGAGTGGGCGATTACACAAGATCCCTGGGATAATGACGGAGATTTCTTGAAACTGAATTAAAAAAGAGCGCCGAATTTTCGGCGCTTCTTTTTTTCCTAGTGCGCCCGACAGGGCGCACTGCTGGTGGTGTAAGTCCACCGATTCAACCCG
>CAJLGW010000012.1 GCA_905206345.1 uncultured Sutterella sp.
GATGGAGTTTACCCTTAGGAAAACAATTCCCTAAGGGCTAGCGATACAGATTAAACTACACTTTTACATCCTTTTCAACAAAAGTGTAGTAAACTACACAATATCTACTTTTATCGGAGAAAGTGTACTTTAATACACTTTCTATATAACAATGCAAAAAACCTTTTTCCATGCCTACGCCTTAAAACCGGAAATACTCGGGGCCACCTTGCGTCAACGTCGCAAGCAGTTGGGGTACACCTTGACGGAAATGGAAGAGAGCACCGGCATCAGCAAGAAAACGATTATTAAGATTGAGAAAGGGGGCGATGCGAAATTTTCGACCATCTCAACCTTGTTAAGTTACATAGGGCTCACGCTGGATTTTTCCGATGCAACGAAAGAACTTCTTGAGCGACCGCAAAAAGAAAAAGAGGACGAAAACTACGGTTGGTATTAGTTTTGTCGAATTATGTTGGAAACGCAAGTCGCCGGTCACCTGTCATTGACCGACAAACAAGCGTTTTTACAACCTTCGCATAGAGAGCTGACGACTAAAACGTCGGCTCCCCTTCCCGATAAAGCGGAAGCTTTGCCCCCATCATATAAAAAGCGGCTTCCACTTTTCGCATGGCGTTGCCTTCTTTAATCCAAGCGGGGCAATCTTGAGACTGTCTTGCCAGACGAATAGATTCATTGACTAACCAAGACGCTAAGATGTTGGATTTTGCGTAGCTTCTTTCTTTTAAGGGGCGCTTTTTAATCTTGTCAATGGACGGAAATTCATTCGTTCCCCAACCGGCATTGCGACCGTTTTCCTTTTTATCTTTCCCCCAGCCTTGAAGTCGTATGAGACACAACTCGTCAGGCAGATTGATTTTGTGCAGCACGCAAAACTCTCGAATAAACAATCCCATGGTCGCCGCCACACGGCTGTCGTACGTGATGCTATCGGGCAGCAAAATGGAATAAAGGCGAGATAAGAAGGAACTCATGCGAGGCCCGTATTGACGACCGAAGGCATCGTAGTCGGGGCTCTCGTCAGAGAATTGTTCACAAGCAAACTTCACCAACGTACACAAATCGTTTTCTTGATCTTGAAGCCATTGCGTGTTGTTTTTCACGATTAAGCGCGAAGGCATCACATCCAAAATCAATTGATGAAGTTTGACTGAATCGTTGGCTTTGAGCGCTTCAAGCATTAAGGGGCGCATCTCTTCGCTTCGTTCGATTAACGTCGCATTGTCCGGCTCTTGCATGTACTGCTCATACGAATCTTCCAAATTGATAAAGCAATAATGCACTTTTGGGCGCAAGGTCTCTGTCGTGTAAGCAGGATCAAAGGTGCGACCGTTTAGGTAGCAAGCCAAATAGCGACAGAAATTTTCAATTACCGGAATGCTCAGATAATGTTCACGAGCGGAGATTAAAGAATAGGACGCAGACATGGGGATCCTTTTTCAAAGAAGCGTTTCCTAACATCTTACGTAAAAGCACTCAGAATCGGTAAAAAAATTTCAATTTCCTGTGGTTTTCCCTTGATTACAAAAGAATATTTCGAATGCCAAAATAAATTATTCGTTTCAATGAGGCACTTATATGGCTGACATTCTCGTTACTCCCCAAGCTCTTCAATCCTATGCACTAAACGGCGCCGACATTCGCCATCAAATCCACGCCCATCCTGAAGAAGGACTTCAACTCACCCATACCCAAGACACCATCGTCAAAAGTTTGAAATCTTTTGGTTGTGAAGACATTCACACGCAAGTGGGTGGCCCTGATGTTGCCGGGGTCGTAGCCGTTATTAAGGGGGCGAAAGAAGGTCGCACGATCGGGCTTCGTGCCGACAGCGATGCTTTGCCACTTGTTGAAAAAACAGGAAAACCTTACGCAAGTCAAATTGAAGGTTGTATGCACGCCTGCGGCCATGACGGTCATGTGGCCACCCTCTTAACTGTTTGTCACTACTTAATGGATCATCGAGACTTTGCGGGGACCGTGGTTGCGATTTTCCAACCTGGTGAAGAAGGCTATGCGGGTGCTCGCCATATGTTAGATGACGGTTTAACGGATCGCTTTGGTATTGATGAATACTATGCCCTTCACTCCGAACCTATGGTCCCCCTTGGTCAAGTGGGCTTTATTTCCGGTTTTGCAACGGCCAATGCAGACTGCTTTGAAGTGAGATTTAAAGGTACAGGCGGACACGGCTCTCGCCCACAACTCGTCCAAGACAGCATTGTGGCCATGGGCGAAGCAATCAGCGCCATTCAAACGATTGCCTCACGCAACTGCTCCCCTGACAAGGCTTGTGTGGTCTCCGTTTGCTATGTAAAAGCCGGTGACGCTAAAGGCAGCAGCGTCATTCCTCAAGAAGCCGTTTTCGGTGGTACGACGCGCTCTTATGAGCCGGAAGTGCGAGCACTTATTGAAAAGCGCATCGGAGAAATCTGCCAAGGGGTCGGTATGGCGCACGGCGTAGAGGTCGACTATCGCTATAACAAACTTTACCCCTCAATGTACAACACGCCTGAGCGCGTCACGGAAGCCAAACGCTTAGCGAAGTTGGCCTTGGGGGAAAGCAATGTGCTTGACCTGGAACGTAAGCCCGGTGGTGAAGACTTCTCCTTTATGCTTCAAGCGCGACCGGGGTGCCTTTTTAGACTCGGTTTAGGTGATCCTGAACACCAAGATGCGCTCCACAGCAGTACCTTTGACTTTAATGATAAGGGTATTGCTTACGGTGCTGCCGTTCTTTTAACCGTCGCTTTAAATCGAGCATGCGCTAAGGACGAGTCATGATCAAAACACTTCCGCTTTTGATGGGATTAACGCTGGCTATTGCAATTCAATCAACGTCAGCTCATGCGGCTTCAAGACAGGAGATGGCTCAATTAGCAACTTCCCATCAAGGCGATTTTAATTGTTGGCAAAAAGAGTCTCCCACGGTCAGTAAGATCAAAGCGTATGTGAGTCAAGTGACAGACACAAAAGCCAAAACCTTTGTCCCCATTGAAAACCGTATTGCCGTTTTTGATGTGGATGGCACACTCATGGACGAAAGGGCCCCGTTTTACTTTGATTGATTGAATTTCTTGCATCGCGTATTGCACGACCCAACCTACCAAGCGCCCCAAAATATTCGTGATTTTGCGCTTAAAGCCGAAAAGGCCCTTCAAAAGGGTGAGCGATTCCCCGATTACGGCCCAGGTGAATTTGAAATGCACATGAGTGTCTTTGAAGGGATGACAGACACGGCTTTTGCCCAATACGTTTTGGATTTTGCCAAAACACCCAACCCCTATTACAAGAATCTCAAATACGGCGAAGCGTTTTTCTTACCGATGGTGGAAATCGTGAGCTACCTTAAAGCCAACCACTTCACAATCTCTGCGGTCACGGGCTCCGATCGTGCAATCGTCAGAAGTTTAACCAGCGGTTTAAATCTCATGACTCATAACCACGTGATTGGTTCTAATATGAAAAGAATGGATTGAGTTATCGCTTTAGTCCCAACGATGAAATGGTGCGAGGCACTTTGGTTATCAAAAACCTTCAGCAAAATAAAGTCGAAGCCATTGCCAAAGAGATCGGCCAAAAGCCTATTTTGGCCTTTGGCAATAGCAATGAGGACGCGAGTATGATGCAGTACACGATTAACAATAATCCTTATCCTGTTATGGCTTTTAAGCTCATGTGCGATGACAAGGCTCGAGCTTACTGTCGAGAAAACGTAGAGAAGTCGAAAAGCGCTGCTCAAAAGTACGGTTAGGAGACGATTTCGATGACTGCAGAATGGAGAACGCTTTTTGGCGAAAAGGTGAAGAAAACCAAATATTAAAGTCAAAGAGAGATGCGAGAGTACGCTATTTCTCATAGTCTTTCGAAAAAAAACTTGTCCAGTGAAGATTATCGCTTTCGTTTCTTTTCTGTAAACATTAAAATCACCCTATTCTTAATCCCTTTCTTTATGTGAACAACTATGTCCTCTATTGAAAACGTTTTACAAATGATTGAAGACAACGACGTGAAGTTTGTTGATCTTCGCTTTACCGACATAAAGGGTAAAGAGCAACACGTCAGCATCCCCGCTCGCATGGTCGATGAAGACTTCTTTGAAGAAGGCCAACCCTTTGACGGTTCTTCGATGGCTGGCTGGAAGGGCATTGAAGCAAGCGATATGATTTTGATCGCCGATCCCGACAGTGCTCGTTTGGATCCGTTCCGTGAAGAAAACACGTTGATTTTGACGTGCGACGCTGCCGACCCCATCACGGGTAAGGGCTATGAACGCGATCCGCGTTCGATTGCTAAGCGCGCTGAAGCTTATTTGAAGTCCACGGGCGTGGGCGATACGGCTTACTTCGGTCCTGAGCCCGAATTCTACATTTTTGATTCCATTATGTGGGATACGGCACCGGAACACTCTTTCTTTAAGATCGGTTCGGATGAATCCGGTTGGTCTTCCAAGATCGACTACGAACAAGGTAACCTTGGTCACCGTCCGGGCCACCAAGGTGGTTACTTCCCCGTTCCTCCCATTGACTCTTTCCAAGACATGCGCGCTGAAATGTGCTTGTTGACCGAACAACAAGGCGTGCCCGTTGAGGTGCAACACCACGAAGTGGGTGCCGGTCAATGCGAAATCGGTACGCGCTTTAACACCTTGGTCAAGCGCGCTGATTGGACGCAAATCTTTAAGTACACGGTTTGGAATGTGGCCGCTGCCTACGGTAAGAGTGCCACTTTTATGCCCAAACCCGTCACAGGCAGTGCCGGTAGTGGCATGCACGTTCACCAATCCATTTGGAAGGATGGTCAAAACCTCTTTGCCGGTAACGGTTATGCGGGTTTGAGCGACATGGCCCTTTACTACATCGGTGGTGTGATTAAGCATGCTCGTGCCTTAAACGCCATTACGAACCCCTCCACCAACTCCTATAAGCGTTTGGTGCCGGGATTTGAAGCACCGGTGAAGTTGGCTTATTCTGCTCGCAACCGTTCTGCTTCTATCCGCATTCCGCACGTGGCAGGCGACAAGGCTCGTCGTATTGAAGTTCGCTTCCCCGATCCGATGGCCAACCCCTACTTGTGCTTTAGCGCTTTGTTGATGGCAGGTCTTGATGGCATTATGAATAAGATTCATCCGGGTGAAGCTGCTGATAAGAATCTTTATGACTTGCCGCCGGAAGAAAACGCCAAGATCCCGACCGTTTGCGCCTCCTTAGAGGAAGCCTTAGACGCTTTGGCTGCTGACCACGAATTCTTAACGCGTGGCGGCGTCTTCACCGAAGACATGATCCAAGCCTACATCCAATTAAAGGCTAAGGAAGTAGAACGCTTCCGCTTGGCTGTGGCTCCGGTTGAATTTGATATGTACTACAAGTACTAATTCAAAGACGCTTTCCGATACAATGGGCGTTGAAAACACTCAACGCCCATTTCTTTTATTTGAATTTTCATGACCTTAGACACTCTTAACGATTGGCTGCTTGATAAAGGCTGCAAGCCCCAACACCTCCAACACATCTATCGTGCCATGTTGGGTGTCGTGCCGTGGCCCAATCAAGCCAACGAAAAGTTCCCCAAAAAACTGCGTGAGCATTTGCCGGAACTTCATCGTCTCTTGGACGGCCTTTTAACACTTGTTCAAACGCAAGAAGGATCGGAGGAAAAAGACTCTGCCAAACTCTTATTAGCGTTAAAAGACGGTCACACGATTGAAAGTGTCATTTTGCCCCGAGAAGGTGTTTGCGTTTCCTCTCAAGTGGGGTGCGCGGTGGGTTGTGTTTTTTGCATGACGGGCAAAGGCGGTTTGATTCGTCAATTGACGGACTTAGAAATTGTGGCGCAAGTAATGCGCGCCCGCACCCTTCGTCCCGAAACCCGTAAGGTTGCGTTTATGGGGATGGGGGAGCCCTCGCACAACCTTCAAAACGTGATGCGTGCGATTAATTTCTTGGGCACCTATGGGCAATTTCCTCATAAGAATTTAGTGCTCTCAACGGTGGGCGACGCCCGTGTCTTTGAGGAGTTAAAGGCATCGAAAGTGAAACCCGCGTTGGCGATTTCGCTTCACACGACAAACGAAGAAAAGCGCAAAACGCTTTTACCCAAAGCCGGGAAAATTGCGATTGAAACGTTGGTTTATGAAGCAGAAAAATATGCTCGTGAAACGGGCTATCCCATTCAATACCAATGGACGTTGATTGATGGGTTAAATGATGGCGAGGATGAAGTTCATTGTTTGATTGAATTGCTCTCCGGTAAATACGCCATGATGAACTTTATCCCCGTGAACGTCGTTGAAAAAAATAGCTATCAACGTCCTTCGATTGAGCGTTGCGCTGAGATGGCACGACAACTTCATCAAGCGCACATCATTGCCAAACTTCGTCACTCTGCCGCACAAGACGTTGAAGGCGGTTGCGGCCAATTACGAAGCCGCTATATCCAATTACAGGAAAAATAAATGTCCAAATTTGAAGAACTCGGTCTTACCGCTCCCCTTTTGAAGGCCTTAAACGACTTGTCGTTTGAGACGCCGACGCCTGTGCAGGAGCAAGCCATTCCTGCGCTTTTAGACGGGCGAGACGTTTTGGGCATTGCTCAAACCGGTACCGGTAAAACGGCAGCCTTTAGTTTGCCCCTATTAATGCAACTTTCTCAATCCAAAAAGCGTGCTCAACGCTATAAAGCCAAGGCGTTGATTTTGGCACCGACGCGAGAGTTGGCAGCGCAGATTGAAGCGGCACTTGTCTCTTACGCCAAGTATTTGAAATTAAAGATGTGCGTGATCGTCGGGGGCGTGGGTTTCGGTAAGCAGCTCAAAAACCTTGAAGAAGGCATGGACATTGTGATTGCTACGCCCGGTCGCCTGTTAGATCACGCCAAAGACGGTCACTTCTTTTTTGATGACACGCACTTCTTGGTGATGGACGAAGCTGACCGTATGCTTGACATGGGCTTTATTGCCGACATTCGTGCGATTTTGAAAAATTGTCCCGAGGATCGTCAATCCATGCTTTTTTCTGCCACGTTCTCTGAAGACATTCGCAATTTAGCGGAACGCCTCTTGGACGCCCCTGTGATGGTGGAAATTGCAGCCAATCGTGACGTGAGCAAAATCGCTCAAACAATCTATCAAGTGAAAAAAGAACACAAGCGTGATTTCTTACGAGATTTGATTGTGGACAATCAATGGCGTCAAGTGCTGATTTTTACGAAACTTAAATCCGGTGCGGCACGCTTAGCCAAACACTTGGAAAAAGACGGGTTTACGGTGGATTGCATCCACGGGGATCGTACGCAATCGGCGCGCTCTAAGGCCCTTGCGAAATTTAAGAGCGGTGAAGTGCAGATTTTAGTTGCGACTGACGTCGTGGCCCGAGGGATCGACATTAAAGAGTTGCCTCATGTGGTCAATTACGATCTTCCGAACAACGCTGAAGACTATGTGCACCGTATTGGTCGCACAGGGCGCGCTGGCATGGATGGTGAAGCGGTTTCTTTGATGCAACCCGAAGATCGCTATTTGTTGCGCTCCATTGAACGACTCATCAAGAAAAAGTTTGACGTTCAAATTATTGATGACGCCGATCCCGCGGATTTTGTCGATGAAGCGCCGCAAAAGCGTCGTGGACGCCCAAGTGAAAAAAGCATGGGGGAGGCCCGAGGACGCGCTACCGGCAAAGGTCGTCGTGAGAAAAAAGAAGATGAACGCGAGACCTACGCTTATGCCAAACGTCGCACGGATGAACGACGTCCCACTCGAGAAGAGAAAAAGACCACGCGAGGAAACATTCGTGTAAAGGGAAGAGTTAAAGGAAGTTCCAAATCTGCCACTCCCAAACGTCCCGTGAAAAAGTTGTCTGAATTTGACTATGTTTTGCCAGAATTTAAATAAGGTTAGATGCTAGGTTTGAGATCTTTTCTCTTAGAATTTATAGATGTTATCATTTATAAATTATAGATCTCAAACAAACGACTCTTATTAATTTTTCATTATAATTATATAGTTACAAAAGATAAGTAAATTACTTGACTTCCAACATTTAAAGATCTTGGAAGACTACCTTTATAGAAATGACTGCTACATTTAAAGAATTCCCTTTGGAGTTGCTAAACCCCTCTTTCGACTCCCCCTTAATGGATGTGATGATTGAGCTTGAACATTTACGAAAAACAAATATTTCAGGCTCAACACCAAATATTATTTTTTATCAAATCAAAAAATTATTTCACCTGCTTGAAAGTTTAGGATCTGCTCGCATCGAAGGGAATCGCACAACAATTTCTGAATATCTTGAACTTGTTGCTTTGAAAACCACACCACAAATTAATGAACAATTGGTGGAAATCCAAAATTTGGAGAAAGCCCTCGAATATATCGATTCAAGTATTCATTTTGGCGACTATATCTCAGAGAGTTTTATCAGAGAACTCCAGTTGATCGCTGTTAATAACTTGACTAGAGAAGGTGACAAAAGTGCCGGGCAGTACCGAAACCACTCTGTTTATATTAGTGGTTCTAACCATCAACCACCTGAGCATACATTTGTCCCATCGTTTATGCGTGAGCTCGTTGAATTCATCAATAAAAACGATCCTTCCAAGTATGACTTAATGAAAGTTGCCTTGGTTCACCATCGGTTTGGATGGATACATCCTTTTGGCAATGGCAACGGAAGAACGGTTCGTCTTTTAACCTACGCAATGCTCATTAAATATGGCTTCAATGTTGGTGACTTTGGCAGAATTCTCAATCCTACGGCCGTATTTTGTTGCGACAGAGAACAATACTATTCTATGTTGTCCCAAGCGGACACAGGAACAAAAAAGGGGCTCGAGACATGGTGCACTTATGTCTTGGATGGGATTCTTTCAGAGAGAAGAAAATTAGACACTTTAATGGACTATTCTGAATTGAAGACCAAAATATTGAACCCAGCCTTATCTCTGGCTAAATTACGAGGTCGGCTTGCGATTGAGGAATACGAAATTCTAAAAATTGCTATTAACAAAGGGGCAATAGCTGCCGCTGATGTTGCAAAACATCTAAATGTTAAACCAGCTAGGGCTACATATTTACTTAAAAAATTACGGGATCGTAATCTTTTACTCCCTATTTTAGAAGGGAAAAGAGAATACGCTTTAAATCTTGCGGCGTCTGAACTTATGCATGGAATTATTGATGCCTTAAATACTAATGGTCTGATTCCAGATACATTAATTGCTAACTAAAGGACCTGGCCTAAATGCATAAATATTGCTTTTACTTAATAATTCCCTTTTTAGTGGCCGGTTGCAGTCAAGGCTTTAACGACCCCTTGTACGATGCCCCCATTGGCCAAAGAGTCACGTGTTCAGCCTTAAAGCCCTTGCAAAGCCAAGAGGCTTTAAGCACGGTTCCCATGAATTGCCCTGACATTAATGTCTCGGCCTCTTTAAATGAGTTGCGTGACGCCGGTTGGCGCTTAGAGACCATTAACTTAGGGGCTGAAGCCAAAGTGGGTGACACGATGGCAAGCGAAGTGGACGTGGTTGTTCGAAAGATTTACTAAGGTGATATGATGAGTGATTCGGTTTTAGGAGCATTGCGAACCAAACTTCAAGAAAAGGGCTGCAATGCCTTTTTTATTTCTTTGTGCGATCCGCATCTATCGGAATACATCCCGAATCACTACCAATTTATTACTCCGCTCACGGGCTTTACGGGCTCTAACGCCACCGTCGTTGTCACGATGGAAGAAGCCCTTCTTTGGACCGATTCTCGCTATTGGGAACAAGCCTCTGATGAACTTCTTGAGGGCTTTACTCTTATGCGAGATGGGGATCCCCAGTGTATGAAGGTTGTTGATTGGTTAAAGGTCAAAAATGAAACGACACCTTTAACGCTTGCAGCACCGTTGAGTTGCGTAAGTTCAGTGCGCTATAAAGAACTTCTTGAAGCGGTTTATTCAGTGGTTGATTTTGAAAATGCTGAGATTGACGATTTGTGGATTAATCGCCCGGCCTTAGTCTTCAATCCCCCGTTTATCCATCATACAAGCTCCGTGTCTTCCAACGATAAGTTAAAGCGTTTGCGTGACTATTTAGCTGAGCAACAATTTGAAGGTAGTCTTTTATTAACACGCCTTGATGACATTGCGTGGATCACGAACCTTCGGGGCTCTGACATTGACTTTAATCCGGTCTTTTTAGGTTGGGCTTTGGTTGATTATGACCGTGCAACGTTGTTTGTGAAGGTTGAACAATTATCGGATGAAGTAAAACGCCACTTAAAGACAAATGGCTGGGACGTCTTGCCATATGATGCGTTGGAAATGGTCTTGGACGATGAAACTCAAATCTTGGCGAAAACCACTGACCTAAATGCGCGTCTTTATCAAAAGTTTGAAGCAAAAATCCGTGATATCAAACACCCTGTTGCCCTTTGGAAGTCCATTAAAACTAAGGACGAAATTGAAGGGCTAAAGGCCGTCATGATTGAAGATGGCCGTGCGTTGGAGCTTTTCATTGAAGAAGTCAAAGACCGATTAGCCGCCGGTGAAACCCTTACTGAAAACGATGCCGTCGATATTCTTCATAGGTATCGCAGTCAAATTCCTGGGTTTATTGGTGAGAGTTTCGGCACCATTGCCGCTGTCAATGCCCACGCAGCGCTCCCCCACTATGAACCTATCCCGGGTTCTGGAGCGCCTATTGTTCCACCCTGCGTTTTGTTGGTGGATTCCGGTGCTCATTACGATCGTGGCACAACGGATACGACGCGAACGTGGTTCTTGGGCGATGTGAAGGATTTTGATCCCGAATTATTAAAGCAGTTGAAGGCCGACTATCAAGCCGTTTATCAAGGGATGACTGATCTCATGAATGCCGAATTTGAACCTGGCACGCGTGGGTTTGATTTGGATGCGATTGCCCGTCGCCCCATTGAAGCCATTGGTGCGAATTACGGTCATGGGACGGGGCACGGCATTGGTTTGACGTTAAACGTCCATGAAACGCCGCCTAATATTTCTCCGCGTCAGTCTGAAGGCTCAATGACACCCTTCATGCCGGGAATGATCGTGAGCGATGAACCGGGGATTTATCGCCTGGGGCTTTGGGGGATTCGTATTGAGAATATGCTTTTGTGTGTCGACAAGGGCAATGGGAAGTTGGGGTTTGAGTGTTTGACGAAGTGTGAAGTTGATGACGTTTTAATGAGGTGAAAACTGACTAGCCTTTAAGAACTAGTCAATCTTCGTTTTAGAATTCAGTCAACCCACCACTCTATGTCACCAGTTGTGTTACTGGAAGTCCAATACTTCCCTTTAAGGCGTTGATTATCCCCTTCCAAAACCATTCGACAGGTGCCATATTGAATGGGGTTATTCTTTTGTGTAGCGGCTGATGGATTTGTCATGTATGTATAGTAAAGGACGTTCTCTCCATGCTCTTTAACAATCGTGCTAACAATAGTCGAGCTGGAATTAATATCAGTTTTAGCTTTTACAGCAACTGTTAGCCACGACTGATTAGTGAGGATGGCAACTGACTTTTCTCCTGATCGACCATTAAACTTAAACAGAATCTTACCTTTATATTCTTTCATCAAGATTGGAGGTCTATTCAAAGGAATATATTTCCATAACCACTTTTCGTAAACTACAAACAGTGCTGAAGAAATCGCTACCGAGTAGCCTGCGTAAGAAATAAGATCTCGATAGCCCACTGGAGTTCGAAACAGACAAAAAACCACAAAAACAAACAAAGAAAAAAAGCTGGTTACTTTAAGCGATTTTATGATGTTTTCTCGCATTTCATTATTCTCTACGAATCATAGTCATAAAATAATGCTAATTGATCTATAAATGCACAAAGATTACCAAAATCTTCAGATGAGGAGCAGAGATGTTTAATCCCATTAGCTTCCTTATAGATCCAAAAGTTCGGTTTGTTCTGCTGGCATAATTCAATAAGCTTTTTGAATACAAAAACTTTTCTATACTTCGGACAATAAGATAAATACCAAGAGTCATCAATATTCCATAGAAGAGACTCGAGCATAAAAGAACTTACCTTCTCAGCCGAATTTTTATATCGAGTCTCCTGAGAATCTTCCATCAAATATCTCATCTTCTTCATAATGCGCACCATTTTTTTGTAATAGTGATTTGTTGAATCGTTTTTTCGACGGCCGTTGTCAATATGTTGTTCTGGATAATTAATAATAGATCCACCGTCATCTGGATAAATAACAACTCCACCAATATATGCTTTCGCATCATAAGAATAATCTTTCGTATAATTTCGATACCGGAGACATGGTACTGTATCGGCATCCTTACGATAGCTATTACCATCAACTTTAATAGACTTATTTTTTCGTTTAACATCACTACCAAACTTAAGCTCCAAGCACTGTTGAACCTCGTCTTTGAACGATTTAGTAGAAGCAGGAGCAACAACAAACCCATAGTCCTTATCTGATTGAGGACAATTCAAATCCTTTCGATACTCCGTCCTAAAAATTTCCTCTTGAATTACCGCAATATCTACATCACTATTAGCTCGGACATTCGTATTATTCGCATATGAGCCCTGAACAAAAATTTTAACATTTCGAGAATTATCTGCATTTCTCAACCTCAATGAATACGCATAAGTGTCTGGATAGAGAGGCTGAATATTCCCATCATCGGAAAGCCCATACTTTTTGAGTGCGTCTGCAACCATACTAATAGCATTCTTGCATTGTGTATCTTCAGTGATACTCAACGGTTGAGAATATTCATTTAACATATTTTCTGTAAATTTCATTTTTATCCCTTCTGATGTTTAAACAGGTCTTTTAGATCAGTCAATCAGTGCCTCCCAACTAAAATTCCACGTTGTATACATTTACTAGAACCACCTCACGGTTAACCTAATATCCTTAAACCCCTCGGAAAGTATTTATTAAAATTTTTCCCTAAAAATGCTCGCTCAAACTGATCAAGCTCCTGGGAAACATACTGTTTGATCAATCGACTGTCTTCAAATTCCAAATGCAATTTTTGCAGATCCTGTCCCCTAGATTCACTAGCAATGACCGAGACAAGGACGTTCTTTACCAAGATGCCTTTATTGCGAGCAATCTCTTCATTAGAAGGGGGCTGAAAATCACTTTCATAGCAAGAAAATAGTTCAAGCACAGAACTTTCTAACTCACTGTCCGTTTCACTCACCGGCAACTGTAATTTACTTATTACATCGTCTCTGACAAACGGATAGTCATGTCGAGTCGTGTATCCCATTAACAATTTCTTAGTTGACTGAAATTTGTCTGGAGGTAATTTATCTTGCAAAAACTCGGTAACCATGTCCCCAATTTGCTCTTGAGCTCTCAATGCCTGCCCTAATACGATGGGCTGCGCCTTGGTTAACAATGTTAACAACCGCTCCTTCTTTTCCTCTGAGGTTAACAGTTCATTGTCCAATGACTTAATCATGTCTTGAGCAGAAAAAGGAACTTCACCCGAGATTGTTTGCATTGATGAAATTGATGGATCAAGTGGACCCAATATCGCTTGTCGCGTCATAACAATTTCGTCGGCCCCAATAGTAATCATCGTTCCGGCACTCATTGCTCTTTCAGGAACAATCACCATTAGCTTTTCCGCAAACTGCCTAATGATTTTGACAATAGCTCGAGCAGACGGCAAATTCCCTCCGTTAGTATTCAGAACAAAAGAAATCTGCGGAATCTTTCTTGACTCATAATTTTTACTGATGTTGATTAAATGCTTAGAAATAGTCGAAAGCATTGAATGTTCAATGTTCGCCTGGACACGAAAATCAGTATTGGTAAACAAAACCAATACTTCCCCATGAGTCAATTCTGCAATTTTTTCTAAGCATTGTTTTTTCTTATTCATTATCTTCATCCTCAATGCATTCTGAAATTTGAAAACCTAATTGTTTTAAATCATCTGCAAATATTCTCTGATCCCAACTACCAGCCCCAATGGTTAAGTAGTGAGCAATTTCCTTTTTATTATTCATATGTTGAAAGTTCATCAACGCCACAAGTTTATCTTGAATACCTTTGAGGTATTGCAATGATTGAGAAGTGGTGTGAGAGTACACTTCTTCAATCTTTGATAACACAATCTCAGCATCTTCGGAGTTACATACTTTTTTAGCCAAAGTCGTCAGGGCTCCCCTTTCCGCAGGATTATTGCGCCAGTATCTTCCCAAACTAGAAAATGTAGGGAAATCATGTTGGTGAACCGTTGGGTCTAATGCGGCTATTGAGGCACTTTTTGTCATATAGACAGTTTTTGCGCCACAGACAAAAATTGTAGCCAAACTACCTACAGGCTCTTTAATAACCACATCAAATGTCACTTGGTTATTTTTCATCCAATCGAGAACATTGAACACCCCGTCAATCGCATATGCCTTCGAGGATATATAAATTACGCAACGACTTCCCGTGGCAAGACTCGTGATTTCATTAAAGAGTCCCGCCTGCGGAGGTTGCGGTTCATACCACTTTAAATTGTCTTTCAAATATATTTGCTTATCCATTGCTTTCTGCATCCAACCGTATGATTTCTTTCATTAGCTTGCCTACTGTCGTTCCTGTGTTAGACAAACACTCTTGAGAGGAATGCGTTTTCGAAGAACAACGTTCAACCGCTTGTAAAATCCCCTCTTTCGAAACATCACCAGATGATAAATGTTTGTTGTAATTGGGAAGGTATTTCAAAAGCTTTTCCTCTACTTCTCTTGGCGTTCTGATACCAGCGGCATTGTCAAAGTGAAGTAATAACCAATATTCAAATTTTGGATTGCTGATCGCAACATGATAGTGAGACTTTTCCTTCTCCCAATCAAATATTTGATCAAATTGCTCATTGGTCCACAGGTCACGATCGATAACAATCCAAGCTTGGTCGCCACGATCTTTTTTAGAGGAGTTAGCGCTAACTCAGACCTCATTCGTTTTAAAACCCTGTCCGGACTACTTCCTTTCGTACCTCTGCTAGGGCAGATTTTGATAGTCACAGAATTAAAAATACTCTTGACAAGATTAAAGTACTCAGGTTCCGTATCCGTACCTTCCGTCCCAATTAAAATAATTGGACGATATCGTTTGTTTCCCTCTTTCCGACGAACACTATAGGATTTCTTAAAAGAATGTTTTGATTTGGACACTATAACCACCATTACCGCAAGAACCGAATACACCCAAAATATTTGGCAAGCCACCCACACGACCAGATAAATAACTCAGAATCAAGTTATTATCTTTTCTAACATCTTTATATTCACAGAAAGCCGTTAACTGAGAAGCCCCTAACGAATCTCGTTCTGTCAACCATAATTCATCACGGCGCAACATATGTTGTCCCATTAAAGACACATCGTGTGTAGTAAAAATTAGCTGGTTTCTTCTGCTTTCATCACAGACATTTAAGAAGCGATTTACATACTCCTGTGTCACTTTAGTATGCAAACTTCTATCTAGCTCATCAATGATAATAACTCTCGATTTATCTTGGCAGAGCATTAAAAGCGATGGTGCCATGTCGATTAAGCGATTAGTGCCATCAGACTCTTCATCCAAGGAGAAAGACACCTCGGTGCCGTCGCTCTTTCTATGATTTGCGACAACCTTCATGGCCTGAAGTTCATCCCCCTCTTTAGAAATAACAAACATGCTCGCTATTGTCGGAGAACGTAATGTCACTTTTTCGCCGTCTGCAAGCTGCGTTTGTATAGTATTCAAATCTTCAGCGGAGATAGGAAGCATCTTCACATCAATGGGTTGCCCCACTAATCGTTCAACCCCTGTATCAAAGTCAGAGAGCAACTCAGAAACTTTCTGAGAAATCGGATCCGACTTATCAATAAATCTCGATACTAAGCCGTATTGAGAACTCGGGGTAACAATGACAAGAGTTTCATTAAACCAATCGTATACAGGACGAAACTCTTTAAAATTTTGCAAAACCGTATTGGTTAAAAACAACGTATTTTCTCGAGTTGTCTGAGTCGAAAAGCGCCATTTACCATCACGATCCTTGATTGTCTCTCCTAACTTGATATCCTGCCCTGTTCTTGTATATAAAACTTTCTCAGACGAACTGTTAGTCACTGTCAACGACTCAGACACAACTGCTTTAGCCGTCACAGCAAATTTGAATTTATAAATTAATTCATTAATTAATAAATCAAATTGCATCTCTAGCGGCGCCTTAAGACCATCATCATCCAATTTAAAGCGTCTCACGGGAATCGAATCATTAACACCAAGACCTTTTAAAATAAATTCTCTAGCAAAACCAATGCCCGCAACCAAATTACTTTTCCCAGAAGCATTCGGTCCATAAATAGCCGTAACTGGAAGAAGTTTTAAACGAAATTTTTTGATATTCGCCAATGTATCTACATGCTGTTTTTCACCAGTTGCAATCAAACTCAACTCGGCTTCGTCTTTGTAAGACATCCAATTTTTCAATAAGAAACGCACTAACATGCCCAATTCTCCTAATTTGTTAACTACTAGTATATATTCTTCTGAGATAATTTCAACATTTTAGGAGGTTTTTTCTCTCAAATTGCAGAATTCATGAATTTAAGAGAATAAAAGAGGAGAACATGGATAATTTCTTTATTACTCACCCAGTTACATCAGAGCATACAAACTTTAGCTAGAGAATAATTGCCAATATCACTGATGCATTTCACTTCAAATAAATAGGAAATTCCTCACAACGAGAATTAATTTTAATTCTGTCATTTAATAGTATTTTCAATATTTGATAAGCACTGATCTATCTCATTAAAATCAATCGCCATCGGCACCGGCACTCCACCGTAAATCCCCCCAAGATAACGCTTTCTCAGATTCAAATTCGCATGAATCCGTCCATCTTCATAAGCCGTAAACGGTTGAATTTGTTTGTCGCCATCTGAGCTTGCCGTCAGAACAAAAGCAACCTTCTTTAAAACATCGGATTCAAGTAATGTCGTGTTGTGAGTTGAACCAATCAACTGTCCTTTAATGTGAGGTGCTAAGTTCTCCAACATGCTCTTTATCAATACTTCGTGAACACCTTTATCCATTCCATCCAATACAACGACATCGCCTTTTATGGCCGATACCAATAAAGGAAAGACCTCAAAAAGTTTCTTTGTCCCTGCGGACTCTTTTTCAAAGGGCACGGCAATCAAGCAATCACCAATGCGTTTTCTTGCGTAGAGGCGATAAAGCACGCGAGTCTGACCTTCATCGGAACAATTGGTTTGGTAAAACACTTCCTTGATGTCGGAGTACAAGGCCACAAAGAAGTCATTGAGCGATTGTTCCCATGCCTTTAAGAGATGGAGTTGATGCTTTGCAATCGAACCTTTGTACTGTGGCGTAAAGGTGTTGACTGACGTTTCTCGTTCTTCATTTTCAATATTGACGGAAAAGTCCGAGAGAGCAGAAACAATGGTAAGAAAATCCGGATCCAAATTCTTTTCAATAAAGTCCGCACGCTTCTTGTCACGCTCTTGATTCAAAATGGACAAAAATGAAAAGCGTCCCCAATACTGCTTCAGTAGCAGATGCACGTCCTTGAAATAGTCCAATGATTTAATCACGCTCAGATGAATGGAGTAATCGTCATCTTTCATGGAAAAGAGTGTTTTTTCTTCACCTTTCTCAATCACACTAAGCTGCTCATTGACGATTTGAGAGTCATCAAACTCAATGAAATAGCTACCTGAAAGTTTATTAAAACGAAAACCAAACTCAAGAGACATATTGTCAACGCTGCCGATGGTTTTACAGGTATGAATCAAATGTTCGGCCGTTGCTCGAGCCATGCTTCCAAAAATCCCGACATCCTCGTCATCCATCGTGCCTTCACATCTTCTGAATCTTTTGAACGACCCAAAATCCAAGTCTTGGCCATGAGCGATATCTAGCAAGGTCAAAAAGGCAGACATGAGGTTTGTTTTGCCCACACAATTTTCACCGTAAACCAAAGCGATCTTTCTCGGCGTTCCTCGAGTAGACAACAGATTAAAACTTAACTTCGTAAGGGATCGATAGTTTTTGAGCGTAACGGATGTGAACATAGGCGTCTTTATCAATATTTTTAATTAGTACAAATTATACCTTCTGACAAAGATTTCTTTAATTCCCCATTAGCATTTTCGAACAAAATCAAAATATTCATCATTTTCAAAGAATATATAAGATCATTTCTATACTACCCCATCTCAAAAATGTCATTTTTACAATGTTTTTTCTGATAATTGTGCACATTTTTCCAACTTTGCATCATTCGCTAAAGTTATATTTCATACCTATATACTTATTAAAAACAAGAGAAAAATAAACCCAATTAAGGTCTTGATAATTCGCGACATACTTAAAAAGTTACAATACTCAAAACACTTAAGGAAGCACGCATTATGAAAGCTACCAAACTCTCTTTTTTCTTATTGGGCACCGTTGTTTTAACAGGTTGCTCTACGCAAACAATGATTCCCGCTGAAAACCACATCACTGAAGGGGTTGTGTGTATAACGCCGGATGACTCCAATCGCAAGGTTGCGTATAACTGCACGATCGGTGCTTTGCAACAAAAGGGTTATACTGTCAAAGAAATCGGTCATCGCACAACTGACCCTAATTGCGATGCTATTTTGGATTGTCAAACAGTCTCTCGTTGGGATGTTGCGAACTTCACCAGTGACATCAAATATGAGTGGTATGAGGACGGTACCAAAATTGGCCGTTGTCACTACCAAGCGAAAAGCGGTTTGAACTTCACGAAGTTCATTAACACACAAGAAAAAGTCAATGATTTACTGAATAAACTCTTACCCAAGTCTAAAAAGTTGCCCAGTCGATATGAAGGACAGGCAGCTAACTGGTAAATGCGACGAGAGGGAGCAGTGATTCTGACTCCCTCTTTCATAAGCATCGTTAAAGTAATTAAATATCCTCAATGGACAACCCTTGATACGACATCTCATAATCGGCGAGTTTTGCATTGTCTCGAAGAAATGCTGTTGCTTTAAGTTTTAACTTCGACTCATCGTACTTTCCAGGGTTGCGCTTTACCTCTACAAACTCAATCTTTTCTTCTGAGGTGTTGATAGCAACGATATCAATTTCATTTTGACCGTTCTTGTCCCACCAACCGCCAACGATCTCCCATCGGTAAGCATGGCGATAGGTTTCAATAAACCAACGCTCAAGCGTTCGACCTAGGAAAGTTTCCAAACGATCCAAACAATACTTCTTCATACCCTTCCAGTCGGAAGCTTCTGCCATGGATTTCGGGATGAGGGGCGTGATAAAACTTAACCAAAAGAGGAAATACGGATCGTTAATGAAATATTTAGTTGTGCGACGCTTTCCTTCTTGCATGACCGGTTGAACCTTGCGAATAATCCCAAAGCGCTCAAGACGAGAAAGATACGGAGACAGCTGCGACACGCCATTAATTCGAGATTCAATTTCATTCCACTTATTGGCACCATCAGCAATCGCTCTCAAAATTTGGAAATACGTTTGAGCGTCCGAACGGAATTCATTGGCTAAGTAAATATCACCTTCTGAACGCAACCACGCTCCTTGCATAGAACACAGATAATCCAACATTTTGTCTGCCGTAAAACTATCCGTTTCCGCAAAAAGCTCTAGATACTTAGCAACACCCCCTGTCATGGCATAAGCCATCAAGACATCCTCTTGAGTAGCCAGAGGATTTTCAGTCTGAACAATCTTTTTAATCATCGCCGGTACAAAGGGACGCACGGTAATTTGTCCCGAAGGGCGACCGTAGAGAGGTTGACTGTCATTGCCAAAAATATCTTCCATTGCACTGATAATGGAACCACTCATGACAAGCAACATTTGAGACTGATTTTTCTTTAAATCCCATACTTTTTGCAATTGAGACCAGGTATTGGGGGCAACTGCATTTAATTCTTGGCACTCGTCAATAATGCAAACACAAGGCTTGGTTTTCGACAATGTCATTAAATAACTGACCAATTCTGCGATGGTCTCTAATGTCGGAGGAAACTCAACTTGGTAAATACGACTGATTTCATTAAGCCATGATTGAATTAATTCTGCTTCAGAAGTTCTGCGCTCAACAAAAAAGTAAAAGACCGGAAGGCTTTCTTCTTCAAAAGCTTTCAAAATCAAAGTGGTTTTTCCCACACGGCGACGACCGATCACCGTCACCATTTGAGAGATTTCTTTCTGACATACGGTCTTAACAAAACTCCGTAATGTCGCCAGTTCTTCTTCTCTTCCATAAAAACGCATGACGTATTCCTCTAATCATTTTCTTTTCATATATTAACATAAATTCCGTTTACGTAAATCATGTTTACGTAAATAAGATTTATGTTATTTCTGTCAGAGAGGATTTTTAATCAATTTGTCCTGTTTTCTACGTAAAAAACAGGACATTTTCGAATTGAGATAGTATTAATAATACAAAACATGAGTCTGTATCTCATCAACTTATAACAGTTTGTTTTTAAATGACAATTTAGATATCAACACATTTCTCATTATGGTTTTTTGTGGCATTTCATTACGAATTTTTGCGCTCCAAAAATGCCGAAAAAGTCGCTAAAAGAATCTTTTTAATTACCTTAACGCCCAGCAATCAGTGACTGAATCGTTTGATTAATTACTCTCAGAGGAATACGCTCTTGCTCCAAACGTAAACGGTTAGTGACCAATCTTTCGAATAAATCTCTTTCATTGTCGCCAAGATTCGGTAAAAACAATGGAATATTCTTTGTGGGATCTTCAACCGCAAAGCGCTCCCATTTCTCAAAAGTCTCCCTATCCATCAAAAACGACTTGGTCTGTTTAAATTGTTCGCGCAATGCCGATAAAATGGCAAGACCGTGAGCATCCAAATCACCAAAATAGAAGATGGGAACCTTTTTTAACCAAGTGACCTCTTTCAGAACCTCTAAGCCAAAGCCCAATCCCATGAAAATAGGGACATCTTCCGAAACATCAATACTAAGCCCCGTTTGAAGATTTTCAACAATCACAACGGCTTTGGGTTTGCGCTTGGAAAGAATCGAAGCCGGTAACTGCACCAATTCTTCCGGAGGTATTTCAGGAATAAAGCAATGCGCGTGTCTGACTCGTACCGTTGACGGAACCGTTTTAAAGCCCCACGCCTCAAATAAGTGGGGCGCCGTGAAGAAACGCTCCGATTCGTTCGTCACAATAACCGTCACAACACGTCGGTGTCGTTCAAGCCATTTCGTATCCACCCCTTCAACCGGGATTTCTCTTACAAAGCAATTGGCGGGATAGTGCGCCAATAACCAACGACCGACGCCAATCAATCTTTCGAACTCATCATCGTCATCGTCTAATAACGACATTCCGAGCCCCGCCATACTTCTTGCGGCATTTGTTAAATCCAAAGACTTCATCCGGGCTACTCTTACTTGGGCGCGTTGCCAGAGTTGCAAGGTTTCCTGAGTCGGATCCATTAAATTCAAAAATGCCTCGATACTCTTGATACTTAAACGGTCGGGCACCAAGCGCTCCCCGCCAAGCCATGACCAATGAACGGTTCGCCAAATCACTTCGACGCCTTCGATATTTAGTGTTTTCCACTCATGAATCCAACTCTCCAATTCGCCAATATCAAAGCTCGCATCGCGTTGGGTGGGAACTCCTAACTTATAGTCCAAAGGCGCAAACGCCTGTTCATCAACATATTGCTCTAGCCAATCAAATTTACTTCGACGAAAGCGACTCTTTAGGGTAGATTGAATATCCTTTAATGTTTTCATCTGTTTGCGCCTTCCTTAGAAGAGAAGTGACCGGTTTTGGAGTCATACACGACATTTAAAACCGAAGAGGCATTACGATCCTTGCAGCTCACAAAAGTGGTTCCTCCAACATAAGGATCCAACGTCATCACCGATTTTTCAGGCGTAGCAATAATCATTTGGAAACGAAAATCCTTGAAGATATTAAGTGCAATGTCCGTAAATTCACTATCGGCCTTATCGAAAGCCTCGTCCAAAATGACCGCAGCGTAACGAGGATAATCAGCAACATCACCACCCAACTGATATCGCAAGGCTGCCGCAAGACAGGTCACGGTCAGTTTTTGGCGTTGACCGCCGGACTTGCCCGCCGCACTCTCATAAACCTCAATCACCTTTTCGCCCGACTCATCCTTTTCGTACTCTTCGCCGTAAAAGTCCATGTGTTGTCGAACATCCAATACGCGTTCACGCCAACGTTGAGCGGCGAGGTCTTTGCCACTCACGTTAAATTTTTGCACCAACGTATCAATCAATTTGAAGTAGCGCTCTGCCTCTTGGGCACTTAACGCTTTCACATTTGTCTGGGCCGACATGGCAAGAATTTGGTTTTTCAATTGATTAAACTCATGCACTTCAGGTAACTTCTTATCGGCAATGGCAATACGCAAGTGAGACTGGGTATTGCCGATTCGATTAAAGGCCACTTCTCTGAGGCTGCGATTAACCTCTATCAACCGCTCTTTAATCATCGCTCGTTCATCATCAATTTCACGATACAAGTCAGCCAAATTTTGACCCACTTCATTGGTCAACAGATCTTTAAATTTTTGCTCGTAATTGGGCAAACCTTCCTTAATAAGATCATCAAGTTTTTCAAAATATTCCGAAGCGCTCGCCAAGGTGTCGTCCAAATGCATCGTTGCATCGGGCCAACGGGAGGCAAATTCAGAGAACTGACGGGTGGTTTTGGTCGTTTCGTCTGCGATAGTTCTAAGCTTTTGATTTTGCTCCGCCAGAATTAAAGAGATCATCTTTTCTTGCATCTGAGGGAGGTTTTTGAGACTCAGAGCATGTTTTCCTGTGTTTAACCGAATGACGAGTTCCTCTTCTAAATCTGGAGCAATTTGAGCAACTGCCAACGCTTCAGACGTGCTTTGTAAATCCAGTTCATAACCTTCGCGTTCTGCCTTGAGACTATCCAAAGCACTGAAACTGTTTTGAATCTTTTGATCAAAGTCGTGCTCTTTTTCTTGACATTGCGTGAGCTGATCCTCAATCACCTTCAAATTGTTCGCATTTTTTAGCGCTTCGTTATAGCTCTTTTCAAAGTCTCGAGCATTAAGCGTGAGTGTTACCACATCCAAATTTTCCCAATCAAAAGACAGGGCCACGCTGGCTTGCTGAGATTGACCGATAATTCGATTCTCGTGATCGTCACAATCTCGAATCGTTTGGTCTTCTTCGGTGATTTTTAACGAAAGCTGATGCGCTTTCTTTTTAAAGAGTTCAAGTTTTTCTTCATTGGAAAAACCCAACACCCAATAGCTGCGATCTTTAATCGAAAATCGGTCGTCCTTTTCATGACGCGTCTGATTGTGTTTAATTTGCCCCTCAATCGTCATGGCACGACGGTGATGCATGAGGCCCTGCACGGAGTCGACACAAACGTAGTCAAAGCGTTCAATTAATTCACATTCTAACCACGATTGCCACGCCCCTTCTTTAATCTTCAACTTTGAAAAAAGGGAATCCTCAAGGGTGTCAACAGGCATTTCAACAGGTTGCTTTACCCGAAGAAAAACGAGACGCGCCCCCAAATGACGAGAGTTGACCAAATCAGCAAACGCTTGATAATGACGATCCTCTACAAGAATAGAGGTCGCAAAATTGTGCAATACGCGCTCAACGGCACCTTGCCAAGCCTCTTCTCCCTCTTTAATTTCAAGAAGTTCACCGGCAAAAGGCAGTTGATCTTCTGAGAGATTAAGTGATAGCGCTAAGTCCCGTCTTAACTTCAAGAGATGACTGGGAATGTTTGATGAGGAAGATTCCATTGCCTTGATTTCTGCCACCAAGGATTGAAACTCATCGCTTAACTGACTTTTTCTCAAAAAATGCGATTGTCGCGTCTCTTTAGATAAGCGTAGCTCTTCCTGACAGCCCTCTCGGTAGTCTTTCAATTGATTTTGAAGTTTAAGAAACGCTTCATGCGTATCGGGAAGCGAAAACGCCAAAGGCTCAAGGGCGTCTTTCAGCCGGCTTCTCATACGATTGGCGGCACTTAAATCCTGATTGGCTCGTTCCCATTGAGTCTTTAGCTGCAATAAACGGTCACCGCCACTTTGAGAGAAACGACGATTCAAATCGTCAATGCGTTTTCTATTCTCATCACGCAAGCGCACTTGCTCTTCATAAAGAGCTTTTGCATTTTGTTCTTTTTGGCGCGTCTGAGGCAAGACGGCATTTAACAGAGTGTGACGCTGCCCTAAAATCCACGTTGGCATATACGCTTGCAACGCTTCAAGCTGAGCGCTTTGTTCTTGGGCAACCTTTAATAAATCATGGTGCTTTTTCGCGACTGATAGTACTTCTACCTGATCTCGTGCTTTGACGACGGATTCATGTGCGCTGTAGAGCTCGGTAAATTGTTTGACCAAGGTATCGGCCACATCGAATGTTTTTGGAACATCCAACATAAATTTACGAAGAAACTCATTTAAGTCACCCAAGTTTCTCGCCGACTGCGCCTTATGTAACAATTTAAAAACGGTTTCTTCTTCAATGCCAAAAACCTTTCGGAAGGCCTCGCAATAAGGTGAGAATCGCGGGAAGTGCTTTGCTTGCGGAAGCTTTTTACCGATAAAGCTCCAATCGTAATTGCGAGCAGAGAAGTCCGAGAGCTCTGACAAATCCATTTCGTGGGGAACCACGTAGTAGCGGCGTGTGACCCGATCGTCATCGTTGGAATTGCCGCGAATGAAAGCCACAAACAAAAGCGTCACCGTGCGTGCAGCGCTTTTATACGTTAGCGCAATTGCCGTCCACGTGGACTTATTTCTCAAATATTGAAGTACGGATCGACCTTCGGCATTTTGCTGCGTTGTCCATGCGCCTCGCATGTAACTCAAAATCGTACGATCGCTTTTTCTCTCGCCTTCTCGTGCTGCCGCATTAAAGTTGATATGGCCCGGAGTCAACAACACACTCATCGCATCCAATAGCGTTGACTTCCCCGATCCTGATCCGCCAATAAACAAATGCCCTTCGGGCGCAATCGCAATGTCATGCAATCCGCTAAACGTTCCCCAATTAAAGAGTTGGAAACGCGTCATTAAAAATTGTTCGGTGGCGTCGTTGTCAAAAAGCGTTTCTTGCATGATACTCACCCATTAAATTTCTTCGTCTTCATCTAACAATTCATCGGCTTGAACATTTTGAAAATCTTGCTGTGCCTTGTCTTGATAGGCTTTTTTAAGAGCAACGATTTCTTCAACGTTAAAGATGAGCTTTAACGCCAAACAAATCTCATAGAGATTCGTATTATCGCCAAGCTTTTTCAAAAGTTTTCGAGCCGTTAAGCGTTTAATCACAGCATTGACATGGCTCTTGAATTGCCGTTCATTGGTTTTTGCGCTCACGTCAAACGTTTTTAAAAGCTCTTCAATGGTCTCCTGAGCAATGACAGCTTTCTCGCCCTTAGATTGGGCGGTAAGAAGCCTTTGACGCAATTCCAGCAACAAAACGGAATCTAAATACGACAAAGAAAACTGGCGCAGCAATTGCGGTGCTTCCAAATCACCGACATCGGCTTGACGACAAAAGGCAACACCAAGCTCTTCGTCTACAATCAATGATAAAAACAGATTGGCCAAAGAGGCCTCAATCACCGAGCGACTGTTAATTAAGGTTTGCCACAAATTGGGACGTTCAGCTTGTGTCAAATACGGCCCGCGCAAAAGCGTCACCATAAGCTGTCTTTGCTCGAAAGAAAGATTACCGGTATCCCCGTCATAAAGGGCATTGTCCTCTAAATCTTGTCCTTCTTGGGATAGAGAGGGTGATTGAGTATTGATTTCTTCTGTATATGACATAAAAAATTATCCCCTACGCTGAAGGTTTAAATGGTGCCAATTCTTGACTGTCTCTTGATTGAAAATCAAAAGAGGAATATGAGCTTCAACGGTTTGTCCGAACCTATCCTCCCATGAGACGGCTTCGGTCTTATCGGAAATGTGAACGCCACCGTATCGGACGGCCAAACTCATCAAACCAACCACGCTCGCTAATCCTTGAGAGGCTGGGAATCGCTCAAGTACATCCCCAACAGAGGCATTTTGAAGTGTTTCAAGCGTTGACTGTACACAACTCTTTAACCACGAGTAATTGATTTCAGCGGCTTGAACACGAGTTGCGAGCGCTTCTAAATCCACCATTTCGGGCTCCGCCGTTATCATTTCCACGATCGTTGCTTCGGTTTGCGGATCAAAAAGACTCATGTTTGAAAGACTTGAGATCGAGGCCGTACTTTGAGGCAAGGTGAGCAGCGCTCGATTCGATGTTACCTTTTCTCTTAAGGCTAATGCCTCGTGTCTGGCCTCGCCAATCAAATCAAGCATTCGACGATTGCGTTGATAGTCATGGCTTTGAACGACGTGCTTTAAAGAGGAGGCTAAAAGCTTCATAATTTGCTGAGTTTCGCGTGCTCGCAAATTAAGATTTCTTCTCATATAAAGAATGGTTTGCCGTTCTTTATTATTTAGAAGCGTCTGCCAGCTCGGACGGTCTTGAAGTGCGCTGACGGCCTCTTCCACTTGAGCCATGGCCTGAGCGTTGTTGATTAACGCATAAAACCCCCGAAAGGTTTTACCCTCTTCACTTTCGGCAATGCCATCATAGCCGACAAAAAATTTATCCAAAATTGAACCCGCCGTTCCCTCGTTTTCCATAATTGCTTCGTGAAACGATTGCGATAACATTTGAAAGCGATCTCTCACGCGGTAAAAATCGCCATTGAGATTTTCAATCATTTCCAAAATATCGTAAAACTGAGCGCGAACTTCTTCATCACGAATTTCCGGAACAATACCGGCTTCCAGGGCTTCAATTTGCAGTTGCAACCGAGCTTGATCTTCTTTTAGTCGAGCAATACGGGTTTGTGCATCGCTGTCGGTATCTTGAGCCAGTTTCCGAATCGCATGAATAACCAATTCCAATCGACTCTCTGTCGGAGAAATACGATTATCTCTTTGTCCCGAGATAAAACGAATCGCTTCATGCGCTTCTGACGTTAATTCGTAACACGGCTCCTCTTGCCCCTGAATGTAACTTAAGCGTAGAAACCCCGCTTTTGTCCACTGATTGACTTTGGCTTGCGTCTGCCCCCGATTGACGGTTTCTGATGTCAGACTATCAAGTTGCTCTTGCAAACGAGCCAGAAAAACCGAAGCCGGAAGCGATCGATCCTTATCAAATAGTAGGATTTGCAGATGAGACAAGGTTTCACAGGCATTGTCAGAAGCCAACAATGTCCACATGGGTTTTGTTCTCATCTGACGATATGATTGAATCAAAGACTGAATCGCCATAAAACCTTCTGTAATGCGTTAAAAACTCTGTTTTTTATTTTCTCAGGGGATTTCTAAAAAATCCTAAAAAAGCTCGTTGCGAGCCAGTTTTTTTTTCAT
>CAJLGW010000013.1 GCA_905206345.1 uncultured Sutterella sp.
AAAAATCTCTTGTATCGCTTTGACGGCCCTTGTGGCGTCTTCCACTGTCTTTGCCGGCACTGACGGCACTGAATTCCAAGACCTCTACACGATGGTCAAAGGTTGGACCAACGGCTACCTCGGCCGTTCCATTGCTTTGGTCTTTTTGCTAATTGGTTTGGGTGTTGGTGTCATCCGTGGCAGCATCATTTCGGCTGTCGGTTGCATTGCTGCGGCTATGTGCTTATTGATTGCGCCGTCAGTCATTGAAAGCATCATCTCCGCTGTCATTTAAAAATCTAAAGGGAGATTCCTGCCATGCAAAATCATTCCGATTTTTGTCCTGTCATTCGAGAGTTGGACGCTGGCACCAAGTTCTTCATTTGGGACTTGGATGTCGTTTGTGCTTTCTTTTTTGGATTTGCTATCGGAGTTTTGTTGGGAAATCTTTGGCTGGGTCTCCTTTTAGGTGTCTTTCTTGCTAAGGGCTTAACACGTTTGAAAGTTGGTCGTCACGCTGGTTTCGGCCTTCACCTTCTGTATTGGTATTTGCCGTGCAAGTTTTTCAAGTGTCTGCCGGCCTCTCATCGCCGTGAATTTATCGGTTAATGACTCGTACTTTTGATCGTCCCATGAACGCCTTTGAACTGATTTCTGAAAATCGTGCCGCAAAACTTGGACTTAAACGTGCCACGGTTGGTATTTTGGCCATTTCTTTGACGGTGAACTTTGCCTTATCTCTCACTGTCTTATTGCGTGACCAAACCGTCACCACGGTGCTTTTGCCCTTGAGCGCATTGACGCACGAGTCGCCTATGACGCTGTCCAATCAACAGTTTTCTAATGATTACCTTTTGTTGGTGGCACGAGACTTCTTAGCACTTGCGATGAATAACACACCTGAAAACGTGGACTTTAATCGCAAAACGCTTTTGCAACACGTCACACCGGCAAGCTTTGGCGAAATGGATCTTACTTTCAAAGAAAAGGCAGCAGAACTCAAGCGCCTTCGTGCAAGTACTTTCTTTGTAATCGATCAAGTCGATATGAAACCCGAAGCCTTGTCCGTCATTTTTGAAGGTTTCCGACTTCACTACATCGGACAAAAGGAAACGTTGCGTGAGAAAAAACGTTTAGTCATGAAACTGCAAGTCATTGCCGGGCGTCTGTACTTGAAGTCCTTGCATGAAGTGGATCTTCGTAGTCGTGCGACGCATGAAGAAACACAAAACAAAGCCTCTTAATGGGCTTTTCAGAAACCATTCTCCCTGACACTCTTATGAAACACATTCGTCTTGTTGCCCCTCTTTTGTTGTCTGTCTGCTTTGAATCCGTCTTGGCAGAAAACGCGACCTCATTGGTTCTTAAAGAACCTTTGACCAATGCCGATTTCGGCATTGTCGATGAACCTAAACCCGTGCGAGATGTCAAAAAAGCAATGGAATCCGGCACCGTTGCTCGCACCTTGCCAGGGTTTCCGGTGAGTGACTCCGGCCCCAATCGTATTGCGATTCAAGGACAAAAGATTGTTCAAGCGATTTACGATCAAACGCAATTGGAAGTTCAAACCGATGAAACAAACGGTCAGATTTTTGTCATTTCCCGTACAAAGACGCCTCAAGCACTGTTTCTGACAACGGATCAACAACAAACACACTCCTTGACGCTCATTCCTCAAAAGACCGAAAGTCAAGAAATCGTGATTAAGGGGAATACTCCCATTTCTGAAAAAGTTACTTCTCGCACTGCGTTAGAAAGCTCAACTGAAGTGCGCCTTTCTGCGCTTCCCATTGAAACCGCCGATACTTTCCCTCTGGCCATGAAAAACTTGATGATTGCTATGGCACGCAATGAAATCCCTGAAGGCTTCTCTGTCAATAATCGCTGCGGGGAGAACTGCCTTCGCCAGTACGTTTCAGAAAACTACGACGCCAAAGTCATTCGTTTTCAAAATAAAAGACTTCACCCGGTAACGCTATCGGAACGCTCGTTTTATCAGAAAGGGGTTTTAGCCGTTGCCATGACTCAACCGAATTTGCGCATCGGTGAAAGCAGTACGGTCTACATCATTCGTCGATTAGTCAGAAGTGCATCTGCCGACCGTCAATAAAACACCTTTTCTATCCTTTACTTGATGAACGTCTCCGATTTTTTTAAATCGGATTGACCTTTTTGTTGCCCAATTTATGAAAACCACCGTTCGATTCCAACAATGGTTACTCCTTATTGTTGTGCTCGTTGTCATCATTTTTCTCGCTGTCGTGATGGCTTATGTCACTCAAGACGATCACGTCATGCCGGCAAAAGAAAAGCCAACCACGCGCATTCAAATTAACGATAGTCGTTTAGGGGAAGAGCATTTTGTCGCCTCTTATGGCGCACAGATGAACTCTCTTCAAAAAGAGATTCGCGATTTGCAAACGCAAGTTGCTCAACAAAAAGCGTTGTATGAAAAGCGCCGTCAACGCAATCTTGCCTCTCAAGAAACTTTGGCGCTTGAGGCACAAAACGCAATGAACTTTATGGAAGGCACTTCCGAGTTTCCTCACAGTACCTCCGTCTCACCAAGGATTCCCCAACAAAGCGCACCCGTTAATCGCTTGGCTTTGAAAAAAGTGGCCAATGTTAAGCCCAAAGAAGAAAAGGTAGAAAAAAATCCTGTCGCTCGAAACCGTACACCGCAAACGTCCGGTGAAGAACTCTTGATCACAGGTACTTTCGCTAAAGCTCGGTTACTCAATGGTGTCGATGCCCCGACGGGAGGGCAAGCCAATGGTAACCCCGTTCCTCTTTTAATGGAACTTACCGACTCAGCGGTCTTACCCAACCGCTTCCGCTCCGACATTAAGCGTTGCTTTGTGACCGCTAATGCCACAGGCGACCTATCAAGTGAACGGGTTCTCGTACGTCTTGATCGTCTCTCTTGCCTAACAAAGAAAGGGATGGCAATCGACGTGAAACTCACGGGCTACGTTTCAGGCGAAGACGGCAAAACCGGAATCAAAGCCCGTGTTGTGACTCGCTCGGGGCAAGCGATTGCCAACGCTCTTCTCGTGGGTTCGCTCTCGGGCCTTGGTAAAGCAGTCAGTCTTGCCGCACAGGAGTCCACAACGCATTTCTCCGGCACCGTCACGGAATCCGTCACCAATCCTTGGAAAGCCGGACTGGGCGATGGCATGCAAGACGCTTTAGGGCGTGTCGCAGATTACTACTTGAAGCTTGCCGACAAGATTTTTCCTGTTTTAGAAATTGATGCCGGCCGTCAAGTGGAAATTGTGATTACCCAAAGCGCTTTGATTAAAACCGAAAAACCACTTTTTTAATGCTTAAAAGAATGAACAAACCCTTTGTTAAAACCTTTCCTTTAGCCCTTCTTTTAGGAACCTTTTTTATGAACTTTTCAATCACAGACACCATGGCGCAAAGTCCTTTGGCTCACTATTTCCCAGAAATGCAAATGACAGAGTCTGAAACCAAGGTACTTAAAAACCTTCAAGTCGGATTTCCCAATAACGGTGTGCGCTTTGCTCGTCAAACGCCCATTAAGGGACTCTATGAAGTGATTCTTGGCACCGGTGTGAGCTTTGTTTATGTTGATGAAGAAGGTCTTCAAAAGACCACATTGACCGGTGAAAACGATCCGAAAAAGCCAGAGCTTTTTCGATACTGGCTCTTTGGTGGTGTGATGTTTGACATGGTTGAAAAGAAAGAGTTAACGAAAGACTTAAAGACGTTGGCCCAAATGATTGATGTGAAAGCCTTGCCTATCAAAAATGCCATTGTCCGTGAAAAAGGCAAAGCTGAAAATACCCTTTATGTTTTCACCGATCCCTTATGCCCCTATTGCGCCAAGCTTGAAGAAACGCTCGCTACGTTAGATAACGTACGCATTTATACGTTCTTAACCCCTTTGGTGACGCTCCACCCTACGGCTCGTGAAGTATCGGCTCAAATTTGGTGCGCACCCGACCCTATCCAAGCTTTAGAAAACGTGATGGTTAAGAGGCTGTCATTGGGACAAACGCCTGCCCAATGCGTGAGCCCAGTGCTTGCCAATGAAAAACTCATGCAAACCTTAGCGATTAAGGGCACGCCCACGATTTTCTTTGCCGATGGTAGGCGTGCAACGGGTGCGTTAACCCGCGAGCAACTCATTGATGGCATGAATGAAGCGCAAGAAACGCAAAAGCTTGCTCAAAAGTTAACGACTACACCCCTTGTTAAAAACTAAAGGATGCGCCTCATGGTTAGTTTCAGATTATTGAAAATTGGTGTTTTACCCTTAGTGCTGACAGGGTGCGGTTCGATCACCGGTTTAGAAAACGCTCAGTCAGATTTTGCGTGTTCGGTAGAGATGCCTGCGCAATGCGCTTCGATGACGCAAGTTCATGAAGGGTTATTACGCACCGACAAAAGAAAGAAAGTCCAGCCGAATGGAGAGGAAAAATCAAAGCCTAAGCGCGCTTCAGGCGAAATTACCGAACGCATTGTCTTAACCCTGGATAAAGACGGTGGTCTAAAAGAAAAAGAACACACAGTCTCGCCCATGCAACCTCGTCGACAAAGAGAAGAAATTATTACCGTTTGGATTGCCCCTTTTGTTGATGAAGAAGGCGACCTTCATGATGAGCAGCGCATTCACATCACGGTCAAAGCTGCTTCGTGGAGTCCTGATTCTTTAGTTGTTCCCAAAAACAATGACGTCAATACTCTTCTCCCTCTTGATGATCAACGATCCGTTCGTGAAGTTCAAGTGAGGTAATTGATGGCGTCTTTACTTCAGAAGTCCGCTCATTGGACGCGTCGCCTTCGACGACAGGTGCAACGCCAAATGCTGGCGATAAAAAATCGTGCGAATGTGACGATTGAGGCTTCAACAATGCATGCTCGAGATCCCAAACGCGTCGTCATTGATCGTTTCGGCAGTCTTTTGCCTTTTGGCTTGGAACTCGAAAAGGGAATTTTTACGATTCATGCGACAGATAGTGAATCTGTTGAAGCATTAGGGTACGTATTGGAAATTGCCCCTCAAACAGGGGCAACGCCGGAACTCGCCCATCACCTTGAGAGCATTTTTAGTAGTGAATTGCCATCGGGCGCTGGGATTCAAGTCTCTCTTTTTGCGTCGCCCGCGATTGATTGGGCGACCCGCGCCTATTCATGCAGTCGCACGCCCAGTTGCGTTGCGCAAAACCCCGAACAGGCCTCTGTCTTAGAAGCCTTAGCGCTTGAGCGCACCCGTTATTTGCAAAACGGAACGTCTGAAGCGTTAACTGCCGGCAGCACTTTCCGTATGCGTCATTTCCGTGCTTGGGTGTCGGTCGTGATTCCTACGGAGCCATTTGCGTGAAGACTTGTTCGTTCAAAAAGAAAAAGTCAAAACTCTGCGTGATCGCCATATTGCGGCTTTAAAGACTTTTCATCTTTATCAGCACACTTGGAATCGTGATGATTTACTCGCAACCCTAAAGGTGCTCACTAACCCTCAAAAAAGTTTTTTGAAAGATGAGACGGAGTCTTCAACGCTTTACTCTGCTAACCCCATCGATTGCATTGCCCATCAAGTACTCGCCCGTGATACGCATATTCGTATCACAGACACAGGACTGACGTTTTCGACTCATCAGGCTAAGAGCAACCCTTTTAAGAAGGCTGTTACCGCTATTGGTATGTCGGTTCAGGGCTATCCGTCAGACTACGCATTACCTTTAGTCAAAGATTGGATCGGAAGCGATAAAGAAGATATTCCGTGTCCCTTTTTGATTACGACTGCGATTGCGTTTCCGAATTATGAGAAAACAAAGTCTCAGGCCAACCTGATGGCCGCTCGCAGTAAGCAAATTGCTTCAAGTGAAGTGGCACATTACTTACCGTCCTTAAAAAAGCGTGCTCAAGACTATGAAATCGTGACGGAAGAATATGCGAAAAACGGTGCTCTTATTCAACTGACGCATCAAGTGCTTTTGTTTGCACCCCAAGGTGTTGAAACCCAAGCGGTAGAAGCCGTTCGTTCCGTTTTTAAAAGTGCTCACCTCGAAGTCTCTGAAGACGCTTGTATGCATTTACAAAGCTTCTTAACAAGCCTTCCGATGACGTTGACACCCTCCTTTGCAACAGATATCAAGATTGCTCGGCGCTTTAGCACGAAAACACTCACCAATGTCTGCCATATGGTACCGATTTTGGGCGAGTTACGAGGTACAGGCGCAAGAGACGGCGATGAAAGCATTACTCCCCTTTTACTTTTAAATGGTCGTCATGGGCAAGTCACCCCCATTGATATCTTTGCCAATGTCGGGAACTTCAATGCCGTGATTGTGGGCTCTTCTGGATCAGGTAAAAGTGCACTCACCAACGACTTGATCACCGGTAACTTGGGTACCGGTGGCAAAACGTATGTGATTGACGTGGGTGGATCGTATAAAAAACTCGTTCATCTTTTAGAAGGTCAATGGATTGAGTACACCAAAGAGCATTACTTGGTGATCAATCCCTTTGAACTCATCCGTGACATTAAAGAAGACATGGGCTTTTTAATCCCGATTCTTGTTGAAATGGCCTCTCCCAATGAGGGGCTCTCCGACTTTTTATTAAGCGTTCTTCAAGCACATGCTTTGCACGTCTTAACGAAAGCGAAGAACACGAATGTCACGCCGGAGATCACCGATCTAGTTAGAAGTTTGCGCCGTGGGATTGCCGATCCTGATGCCATCATTGAAGGGAAGGTTCTGACACCTGACAGTCGGATTTTGGATTTAGCGACGCAATTGGCACCCTACTCCCGCCACGGCATTTACGGTCATTACTTCTGTGGTAAAAGCACCGTGAACTTTACATCGAACTTCATGGTTTTGGAGCTTGAAGGGTTAAAGAGCAGAAAAAGCCTGCAGAGCGTGATTTTGCTCTGCCTCATTTTCCTAATTACTCAAGACTTAACACAAGGCAACTTATCGCAACGCAAGATGGTTGTAATTGATGAGGCGTGGGACTTGTTATCTCATCGGCACGCCGCAAGTTTTATTGAAAACGGTTATCGCCGTGCGCGTAAACAAAACGCAGCGTTCATTACGATCACGCAATCCTTTGAAGACTATTACAAAAACGAAACAGCCAAGGCAACGCTTGCCAATGCAGACTTGCGCTTCATTTTGCGTCAAAAATCGGAATCGATTACCTTTTTGGAAAAAGAGAAAAAAGTCGTTTTCTCCCCTTGGGAAATGCGAGCGATTAAGTCCCTTCGCATGGAAGAAAACGCCTATGCGGAATGCCTCTTTATGAGTCCTACGACGCCTCCTGCAACTTTACAAATTCGTTTTGATGATTTCTCGCGCCTTTTGTACTCAACCAAAGCCACCGACATGGCTCGAATTGAGCATGCTATGAAGCAGGGCATGACGTTAACACAAGCGATTTTCTCTCTCATTCATAAACACTAAAAAGAATTAAACATGACTAACGAATTTCATCACCATCCCGATCACGATGGGTTTGCGATCGACAATGCGCTCCCCGTGGGCGAACACTGGTTTGAAGTGAAAAACCCCTTTGAAGACAAGATTCTCAAACACAAGGGACTTAAGCGTGACATGAAAACACCGGCTCAGAAAAATGCCGAACGCAGAGAAGTGCGCGCCGCTCAAAAGGCCTCCCCTTATGTTCAGGTGAGCCTACAGCACGATCGCACTTATCAGAAAAAACTCAATGCTATTTTGAAAGGGTAAAAATCATGCATCGTCTTTCTTTAAATTTATCGGTAAAGACTCTGACCATTTTGAGTCTTTTAAGTGTCGCACTCAGTTTAGTGGCGTTGACACTTAGCCTTACCCATCGTTTTCAATCCCCGATGCCCGTCTTTGCCGTGGTGGATACGCAGTCCGTCATTGAAAGTCAGAAAGTGCTTTGGTTGCGAGAGCTCAATAATCTTGGTCAAACAAAAGAAGCTTATGCGTCTTTTTTACAAGAATCTCAGCGATTCCCTCAAAAAATGCAAGAAGCACTTCAAATATTAAGTCAGAAGCACAACGTCATTCTTCTAAATCAAGGTGTTTTAGCAACACAAAACACACAAGATTTAACGCCGGAACTCTTTGCACTCTTAGAGATTGAACCACAAGCCGCAAGTACGGCCCGTGCGCTTTTGCAACGTCAGACTTTCGGTCTTTCCAAGTAATGATCATGAACCAATTACACTCAAATGCCCGTCAACTCGGACGTACCTTACTCATCATTGGCCGCCGTTACGGCCTATGGATCGGTCTTTTCTTAAGCCTCATTTTTTGTTTGACGAGTCGCTATCAATTGGCACTTAACGTCACACATAGCCTCCCTCAAACTCTATTTTTGATTGAGAAGAAAAATCACAACGTGACTCGCGGAGATTACATGGCATTTTTTTGGGTAAAGGGTGGCCCCATTCCCAACGGCATCGTTGTGATTAAAGAAGTGGTGGGCGTAGCCGGTGACAGAGTTGAACACCGACAAAAGAAAGATGGATTATGGGTTGAAATCAACGGTAAAGCGATTTCTCTTATCAAACCGTTTGCTCGAAGCGGCGCTGTTCTTGTTCCCAGCACCACTGGGATGATTCCCGAAAAGCATTACTTTGTCCATGCGCCACACCCGGATAGCCTCGATAGCCGTTATGCCTTAACGGGGTTTGTTAGTGACACCCAAATGGTGGGTCGAGCCATTCCCCTTTTCTGAAGAACACATGATGAAGAAACTTTTGTTCGTCGCTATTTATCGAATGATCTTCGTTGGATCGTTGGGGTTGATGGCCCCTTCTGCGTGGGCTTTAGAGGCGTCATTGGGACCCGTTTATCCCATTCTTGAACCCAATCTTTTAGAAATGCTTCAAGTACACGCTCGTGAGTCTGAAAATGAAACTCGTAGGCGTCAACTTAAAGCGCAGGAACAAATGCAACGCTGGGCAACGAACCCAGCAGGAAAGGCATTTCCTGTCGCAACGAGCGTTTTGCATGAATCACTTACGATCTCAAGTCCTTTGGCGATGATTGATGACACTTATCGTCGAGACTGGCTTTTTATTGATGCCAATGATCAAACGCAAGTCTTGCTCGCTAAACGCTTTCTAAAACTTTGCGTTAACGCCGCTCACTGTCGCGTCATCTTAACCGCAGGCCCGTTGGGAAAAGTGCAAGAAGAACTTCAAACCCGTCTTTGGTTTGATCAAGGAGCAAGGCTTACCACTCGATTGGAGATTGACGTGGTACCGACCCTTGTGACTTTTAAACGTGCCTCGATTGAAAAGGTCTCAGCTCCCGCAAAAGCCTTTCCTTTCAAGCGCTTGTTAAAGGAAAACTCAAAGTGAAAAAGTGGCTTATTTACTTCCTCTTTTCCTTGGTGGCATTGTTCTCAAGTAATGCTTTTGCTAACGGCACATGTCAGGGACGCATCACCAATCCCGTCACGGATGTGTGTTGGGAATGCGTCTTTCCCATCACGCTTGGCAATAACGTGAGTCTTTCCAATGGGAAATTTCAAGATGTCAAAACTGATGCCGATCACTTTTGCGCTTGCGAAGGGAAAGTTTCGATCACCATGGGACTTAATATCGGATTTTGGGAGCCGATCCGTACCATTGAAATTGTGCGTCGCCCCTTTTGTTTTCCTAGTTTAGGCGGTCTTCAATTAACCGATAGCCATTGGGCGCCAGCGCACGGCAGGACGCCTAACGCTAAAGCTCGAAGTCACCGCACTAGTTTTTACCAAGTGCATTGGTACCACACACCATGGCTCTACCTTTTAGAACTGCTATTGGATACACGTTGCTTAGAACAGTCCCCTTGGGATTTGGCCTACATGACCGAACTCGATCCCCTTTGGGATGACGCTCTAACGAGCTTTCTCTTAAGTCCTGACGTTGCGCTTTTTGCCAATCCCGTGGCCGTGGGCGCTTGTGCCATGGATTGCGTTGCCGCATCCTCCCATCTTCCTATGAATTCTCTTTATTGGTGTGGCGGTTGCGCCGGTTCCATTTTCCCTTTAACCGGATGGGTCGCCAGTCACATCACGTCAGAGCAAGCCTTTAGTCTTCTCATTCAGCGCTTCACGATGAAGATGCACCGTGAGGGACTTCTTTGGCGTCAATGGGGCAAGGATGGTCAATGTGCTCCGCAATTGGAGTGGACCATGAGTAAAGACGTCTATCGCGCCCAAATGGTTTGGCCTTCTCGTCAAACGCAAGGGCGTTGTTGCCGACCTTTTGGAGAGGAAACCGCCACCTTTGCTTTAGGGGGTACTACTCCGTTGGTCACCGGCGAAGACGGGGCCTACCTCGTTTGGCGTCGGAAAGACTGTTGCCAAGGCATGAATCTCGGAGCTCAAAATTGAAGCGATGCTCTCTATTAAAGACGAAATGTGTTTGTCCCTTTTTGATGGGATTGGTTTCAACCGTTGCTCTTGCACAGATTCCCAATCAAGTACAGAAAAGTGAAGGAGACATCCGACGGAGCATTGAAAAAGCTCAAGCGATTTTACAAACGATGGATGAAACGAAAGAGTCGACCTCCATTGACCTTTTTGTTGCAATTTCAAAAAGCATGCCCAAAACGTCTTTGGAGCGTTTGGCCCGAGATGCCGCCCAAGCTCAAGTTCCTTTGATACTTCAAGGCGTGGGGGGCAAGCCTGATAAAAACACCATCGGTAAAACCGTTCTTGAAACCTACGGGCGACACTGGATTACTCGCCACATAGATGATTGGGTATTTATCACGCAAACGGGAGCTGTGCTTCAAATTGATCCGACTCGCTTTAAAGTCGCAGGTATTGTCGATGCTCCTCAAGTCATCGTGATGCGCCATTGTGAAAATCGTGGGCAATGTCAACAAAAACCCACCTGGATTCTTCGTGCTCGAGGCGATGTCACGTTGGATTATGCGGTGGAATATTTGCTCGCAAACTTACCAGAGGGTGGTTTGCCCGAAAACGATGCAGAAACTGTCAAAGCCAAACTTCAAAAGGTCTTAGCGCGTTTACGAAAGGAAGAGGCTCAATGAAAATAGCACTCTTTCTTTTGATCTGTGCTCCCGTTGCTACCTTTGCTATCACCGTTGAAGAAGCAGCTCAAGAGGCCTCTAAAGTGACAACGCCATCCTATGGAGAGCTACTTACGCATGAAAATCGCATCAATACCCTTCCGACGGATGCCCTTGGTGATACGGAAAGCCTTGAAAATCTCAAAGGCGATGATGGGATGGGTGACATCTTTTCACCGGCCACCAACAAAACGCAAAACTGCATGACGTTAGGCGACCCTGAGTGTTTAGCTATTCAAGTGGTCAAAGGCAATGCCAATCAAGTGCCCGCCTTGGATGAGACAACCAAAAATGAAATTCACGATGGCTACCAAGACATTATTGATAACGCCAATGATTTAACCGAAGGCGGAAGCGATTTGGTGTCCTCTGAAATTCGTTGCGAAACGGTAACTACCGTCATTCCGGGGCGTGAACAATTAGAAGTGTGTGATGAAGGACTTCTTTTTAAAAACGTCGCTTGCACGCAAGGTTGGGAAATGAGTAAGGAATTAAGAATTCTTTACCACTGCTCGACTTTGCAAAATGCCATTCAAAAAGAATGCACCATTGTCAAACAAGCGGTCGGACACAAAGAAAACATTGTCTCGTGCTTAGCAACACCCGCTCAAACCGAAGAAAAAGTTTGCCGTTTTATGAACGATGCCACAGTTACCCAAGTCTTTCCCTATCAGTGCGAAGTGCATCAAACGCAAACGAAAGAGAAAAAATGCATCCGAACGCTCACGGTTGATGTGGTGCAAGGTTGCTCCACGTCGTATCAATCAAGCGCCTCTCTAGAAATCTTTAAAGAGGTGGGCTACACAGCATCAAACCGTTACAAAACCATGCATCTCACACAATATTGTCGTGAGCCTTTCCGTGGACTTTTAATTAAGTTTGGGAACAAGACGTTGGGGTCGTTTCCTTCTGTCCCATCAACCGTGAATGCGACCTACATCTTGGACTTTGTCTTTACGTTAGAAGAAGACAAGGGCGAATACTTAATCACGGTTACGAATGTCGACAAGGGCTTGGGCACGCGCATTGTCACCGTGCGCCAACCCAAACTCTCAGTTAACCCACAGCAAATTGATCGATGGGAAGAATCATGCCAGTAGTGCTTCCCTTGATTTACTTTGGGCTTTTATTGTCGCCGGCAATCGTTTTCGCAACCACCTGCACGGTCACCTCTCAAACCTGTACGCAAGGCGCTGAAATGCGACTGATCAACGGCATTGCGGTTTATCGCGATTGCTGGCAGTGGCAAGAAACGAAACGCTGTGAAGTGGGAGAAATACAAAACTTCTGCGAACCGTTAGAAAACGCCGCTTGCGAAGAAAGAAGTTCCATCTGTAAAGACAGCGCAGCTCCTGGGGAATGCTCCATCGAGCAAAAAACGTTTGCTTGCCGTGAAGCGTTAAGCCCCGTACCGGAAGGTATTTCAGCGTTACCCGTTAAAACGACCGTGACAGATCATTGGGTGGCGGTGGACGATTGTGCTTTTTCAGACAAATGCCAAACACCGATTGAAGTGTGCACAAAGCCTGATGAAGTTCGGGAGATTAATGGCGTAACGATCACCCTTGCTTGTGGAGAAAAAGAAAAACGCTCGGAGTGCGAAGTGGCGCCGACCAATCCCTCGTGTTCGCTTTTACAAAATGCAGGGTGCAATGTTCAAAAATCAGAAACACCGTTACCCAACCATAAAAAGCATTTAGCATGCCATGAAAGCATTGCTTTACCCGAACATCCCGATATTGCATTAGTGGATACGCGTGACGTCTTGGATCATATTGAGGTAGTTGAAGACACGTGTTCAAGTTTGACAACTTGCGAAATCAAAGACCAGCAATGCGTCGCTTTTGATGAGGTCTTTAAAGAGGTTTGCGTCAATGAAACACAGACCCGTCAATGTAATGGCGTGAGTGACTCCAATGCTTGTCAAGCTTTAGAAAACTTGGGCTGTAATGAGGAGGCTCCGGTCTCAGAGACACTCAAAGCCTATACCTGCACATCCGAACTGACGCCTCTTCCACCGAACATCCAAGAAATGGAGCGTAAGACTCAGTACACCGGCATGACATCCACGGATACGTGTCCGAGTGGTACAACAGTTGGTCGCATTCAACCAAAAATGAATCATTGCGAGGTGGGAGAAGAAGTCTGCGTGGAAGGGCCTGAAACGCGCATCGTTGACGGCGTGCCTATCTACAAAGATTGCTGGAAAACGAACCTCACCTATGTTTGTGCGTCAGAGACGAATAATCAGTATTGCGAAGTGCTCGAGTCCGATCCTTCGTGTGCGTTGCAAGCGAGTACCTGTTTAGTGACTGGGGTCGATGGAAAATGTGAGCTCACCACTCACACCTTTGCCTGTAAAGAACGCGAAGATGAAACCGTTACTCAAGAAGTTTGCACTCAAACCGTGTGTCAATTTGGTCTTTGCACAAGTAAAGATGAAGAGGCGAATCAAAAACTCACCGATACCTTAAGCAAACTCGAACTTGCCCGACAAGCGGCCGTTTATGGTGACTACGACAATTTGAGATTTTTCTCAGGTGAAGCCAATACCTGCCGAAACAAATTGGGCGGTGTTTCGTGTTGCCAAGGCAAAGTGCGAGGCGATACGACCAACAGTGCAAAACTCAACGCTTCCTACATTTTTGCGAAAGACGTTGCTCAAGAAAGCATTAAAACCTTAGGTTCGCCTTTCGTCAACGACATTCTGGCCAACCACAAAGATCTGGCTGACATTGTGACTCGTCTCTATGGGGAAGTCGCCATGGACGCCTACTCCCCGTCTTTGTCCTATTACGGTTTGACCGTTTCGTACGGTGCAAGCGGTCTGCAATTTAGCTTTAGCCCTTCGACATTTTTTGCCATGGTCGCTTTAGAAGTGGCTGCCGACTACCTCTCGTGCACGCAAGAAGAGCAAGCGTTGCAACTTAAACGTGGTTCTGACCTGTGCCACTACATCGGAAGCACTTGCACGGAATACAACTTGGGGCATTGTCAAACAAAAAACGAAGTGCACTGCTGCTTTAATTCCAACCTTGCTCGAGTCGTACAAGTCGCAGCTCACGAACAACTGGGACTCTCGTGGGGGACGCCTGAACGTCCCAGTTGTTTAGGGCTCTCTGCTCATGAGTTTGCCCAAGTGGATTTGAGCAAAGTGGATCTCTCTGATCTTTTAGCTGCAATGAGTTCTTCAGCTTCCAACCCTGATGTGGAACGCGTAAAAACAAGAGCCCTTGATCGCCAACAAACCATTAATCCCAAAGACCCGTATGAGCCCATGCCTGAAAAGGACGGTGTATGTGCTGGTAACGCTTGTTAATCGTTATGAACCTTTTAAAACTTAAAAAATATTGGCTGATAGCCACATTGCCTTTATTCATGTCGCAAAGCGAGACCTATGCTGCCAACGACAATTTCTGGCAAGAAGACGTTTGGACGAGTGACACTCGAGGCTTTTTGTACTATGGCCCCGAAGAAAAAGACGACAAAAGAAAAGATCGGGAACTCTCCCAAATCACCTCCTTGGAAGACCTTCAAAAGGAAGCGCAGGCCCGTCTTGCAAGAGCCGTCATGAGCCCCTCGAAAGAAACACTTTCAAGCTACTTGGAGGTAAACCACTTTATGCTCGAGAAATCCAACACCTTTGCTAAAACGTGGCAACAAACGCTTTGGGGCTTACCGCAATTTGATCAAACGGTGACCTTTCCTAATGCCAACTTTGCGCAAGTCGCACTCAAAGAAAACAAGTCTAAAGAGAGGCAATCCCAGCTCTCGGCATTGAAAGACCGTTACGCCCTTTTGTTTGTTGTTCAGGAGGGTTGTTCCTTTTGCGAAGTAATGGCACCGGTGAGTCGCTTTTTAGAAGAAACGCACGGCATTAAAACATTGCCTATCTACATCGGCAATGCCCAACCCGCCTCGTGGCCCAATGCCCTACCCGATAACGGCATTTTGCGTCAACTTTCTGAAAAAACGCAGACCACGATTACTCAAACACCTGCCATTTTTGTTGTCGCTCAATCTGGCGAAGCCCGATTGATTGCGTCAGGCGCACTTTCAGCCGATGAACTCATTAACCGCTTCTTAGCCTCTGTTAAATCAAACTAAAAACATGATGAAAACGCTCTTGATCAAACCCCTTTGTTTATCTCTCTTGGCCCTTGGCGTGACATCGAGTGCCCAGGCTCACTTCATTGAAGATTTTTATCATGCGGCTGCCTCTCAGGGGAATGTCACAGCAGCGGGCATTCATGAAACCGCAGGGCTTAAAGTCGTTACGGGCGGGGGCTATGTCTTTAAAGCCCCCCGAAACGATTTCACGCCCTTTCACTACTCGCCTCCGAAACTTTCTGCCGGCTGTGGCGGGATTGATTTATTTATGGGTGCATTTAGCATCCCCAGCAAAGACGAGTTTGTGAATTACCTCAAAGCGATTGGCTCATCGCTCCCCGGCCTTGCGTTTCAATTGGCGCTTCAAACTTTGTCGCCAGACCTATCTGAACAAGTGACAAGCTTTCGTGATTTGATCCGTGAGTACGGTGCACATTTTCAAGACTCTTGCTCGGCAGCCCAAAAGATTTTAGATATGTCAGGGGCGCAGGGCTACATGGAAAAGTTGAAGTATTCCACAGCCAATAGCCTTCGAGAACGCGGTATTGTAAGTGACGCTTATGAAGCGACCGAGAAAACCCGTGCCAACGGTTCTGTTCTTTTCGATTACGCTCCCACTCGTAAAGACACGGGAGGAAACGTCATTGATGCTCCACAACTCAATTTAACGTGGTCATTACTTAACGGGGGACAGCTGACATCGAGTTATCCGAAAGAGCTCAAAGAAGTGATGATGACGCTCGTGGGGACCACGATTTATGTGAAAACCGGCGAAGGGGCGGACGCCGTTGCGCAATCCCGCCTCATCATGGGAGAAGATATCGCTACAACTCTTTTAGGTAGTATTGACAGCGTGTCGTTGACGGACGCTTTGCGTCTGACGTGTTCCGACACTGATCCTCAATGTTTAACCCCTCGTCGTGTTGTGATGGATGACATCAATTTAACCTACGAGATGTGGCAGGCAGCCAAACGCTATCAAAACGCTCTCTTATCACGCAATCCCAATCTGGTCACTGACGATGATGTTCTTTTATTGGGTTCGGTGACAACCATTCCTCTTATCACGATTATCAACACGGTGACGAGTCGCCGATACATGGGTTTTGCCGATGACATCTTGCGTGTTTATGTGGAAGCTGCAGCCTTTGAAGCGATTGTCAGAGCACTTGAACAACTCACCATTGATATCGAACGCACCGTGACAGCATCCAGTGCTTCGACCGTATCAACGCTTAATGAAGAGCACGCTCAAGCCTTGGTTACTCGCATTCATAAAGTCAGAGGCGACCTCTCTTCTCGCGCCGACAAAATCTATCAACAGATGGCACGTACTCACTCGTTTATTGAGCAAATCGAACACATTGAACGAAGCCTCTTGGGCAATGCTGCTTACCAAATGAGTGAACGATTGAGTCTTACGGGAGTGCAATAAAAATGACTTTTCAGTTTTATGCGTATTGGAACGGCGCTCAAATCCGTGACCTTTTAGAAGCCATGGTCATGATTGTGGGGACGGGAGACTTTTTCGGACTTCTTAAATCCGTCGCTTTAGCGGGATTCTTGTCGGTTATTACCGTAGCTGCCCTTCGCTACAAGGGACTTGAAGTAATGAGCTTTTTCATCGCGGTTTTGCTTTTTTATACCGTTACCATTGTCCCCAAAACAACGGTTATTGTCAGAGACGATCGAGCGACGCAAGTCTATCCCGTCGATCATGTGCCGCTTGGTTTAGCCTTTCTTGCAAGCACTACTTCTCACGTTGGCCACTGGTTAACGGAGCAATTTGAAACGGCCTTTGCTTCGGCAGACGCTGAACGTTTCTCGCGTTTCGGCATGGTGTTTCCCCAACGCGCTGTGAGCGCATTATTAGCCGCAGGCCCCGTGACACCTCAGGGCAGACTCTTAATCTCTGGGTTTAATCGCCACTGCGTGGTACCGGAGCTCGTCGACTACCCCAATAAACTCAATGCATTGGTATCAAGCGGTAACCTTTGGGGAACGATCTCAACGAGCGGTTGGGTTAATCCCGCTCGCCGTACACCGGATGTAGACGGAAGATGGATAACTTGCGATGTTGCTGTCACCGCTATTGAAAATTACCTCAATCAAGAGGAAGTCCCTGCGATTGAAGAGCGCCTGGCTATGAAACTTGTTCCTGATCACGTGAATCCCAGTGCGGTCATCGCCTCGGCGCTTCTGCAATCAGAAACCGTGCTCTTAGGGCTTTCCCAAACGCTCTCGAGTTCCATCAAGCATTCGGTATTTATGAATACGTTGGATGATGACCTCTCGCAAGTCGCGGCGTTATCGAAAAATCCATTAGCGGTAGCAACGAAACTAGCCAAAGCGCAAGGCAATCTCGCCAGTGAACTGAATTACCGAACGATGTCGCAAATCGCACAAGACGCATTACCCAAGGTCAGAAATGCTTTGCAGTTTGTGATTTTGGCTGCTTTTCCCTTGATTCTCATTATGGTCGTTGCCACGGGTCACATGGCCGCTTCCATTTTGCGTAACTACCTGACTCTATTGATTTGGATTGAACTTTGGGCGCCGATTTCTTCCGTAATTAATTATTTGATGATTCATGTTGATGCTCACCCTATGAATCAAATTATTCAACAATACGGCGTCAATTCCATCATGGCGGCAACCCTCATTCGTGAAACCGGTGCAAGTTCTCAAGCCATTGCCGGGTATTTGATGATTTTGGCACCTGTTATTGCATTTGCGATTGCCAAGGGATCAGACATTGCCAGTGCTCAAATGGTGGGTTCCATGATGGCGCCCGCGCAAAGCGCCGCACAATCACAAGGTTCAACCTTGGCTCAAGGCAATATCACCTTAGGTAACAGCTCGTGGGGTAATGTTTCCACAAATAACGTTAACGGGAACAAATCCGATCTTTCAACCTCTTTCATCGACTCCTCAATGATGCGAACAGCGTCAGCTTATGGTTCAATCACTCGAAATGGAGACGGTACTGTTACCGGCATGAGTGCAACAGAAATTTCAACGGGCGTGACTTCAACGATGGGATTGGGTGAAAGCAACTCCTTAGGTAAGAATTCAGCAACGACAAACACGATGAGCTACAGCGACGCCGTGAATGGCCTGCGTCAGTTCATGACACAAACCACGGATAAGTCGATGGCTGGTTTTACCAACCAATTAAATACCGAAATCAGTCGTAGTCACGGATTGTCCGAACGAAGCTCAGAGAGCGAATCAATCGGGCAATCGATGAGTGTTGGTAAGTCGACGTCGTTGAGTGAGCAAATTAATAACTCACAACTCGCTCTCGTAACAACAAGAGCAGGCCTTAATGCGTCTGAAGAAGGGGATTCAAAAGTTTTAGAAGAACTACTTGGACTTTCTATCAATAAGTCAACTAGTACGGTTGCGAATGCTTCTAGTACAAGTTCTTCCTTCATGAACTTAAACAATCAATCAAAAAATGACCAACCTGATAATTCCTCAAATTGGTCTGGGTCAATGTCAGCTTCTGTTACTACAGGTCAACAATTGGTTGACAGTGCTGTCCAACAATCAACCGCAAGCAACGAAACTCAAAAACAAAGTGCGTATCAGACACTATTATCAGCAACAAGACAAATTGCAGCGACAACAAAAGACGCCGGGATCCGACAAGCAGCGGAAACGTTTGAATCACAGTTAACGGCTGCCTATCAATACTCAATATCTTCAAGTTTTAACCAAACGGCTTCCGCTTCCGCCGGAGAGCAAATGGCTCAAGTCAGTCAACAAGACATTCGCACATTGATGAATGCCAATCCTGAAGCTATGCTTAAAGCCATTGATACGTTTGGTTCTCCCGAGAGAGCGCAATCTGCCCTATTTCATAGTGCTGCAGCTCGTAGTGCTTTTGCGCAATCCTTGCAGAACGAACAGCTGCAAACTCCTTATCGCCCAGAGACGGCTTTACCCTTGTCACTGAAACAAATCGATCAAATTTCTAAGGCAGAACAACAAGCAACGCTTTCTGACTTCGAGCAAAAGTTTGAACAATCAACCATCGATAACAACACCACGGCGATGGGTGTACAAGCCAAAACCATCCATCAAGCCGTAGGTTCTGAACCGGATACTAACGCGATTAAAAATATCTCAGATCAAAAACGTGAAACCTTTGCTACTAATGCAAACAGAGAAGAAAACAAGTTGTTGCTTCAAAGAGGAAATACACGTTCTGCAGCAGCACTGTATTCAGAAAAAGAAAGAGGACTATCGACTGTTATAGGTAACGCATTTCTTGGAGGCTTCCCTTATAGCTCACCTCAGAACTATGAAGAAAAGCTTGATCGTACAGCCCAAAACTCAAGCAGTGACGAACGTTCACTGCGAGAGCTTGGGCAACAGGATAAAACGGTTCGATTGAATGATTTTGAGAAGGTTCTTCAATCAAATAGAGAGATGGATAAGAACACCAATTAAATTACGACTCGCAATTATTGGACGTCACTTGAGCAATCAAATGAGCTTCATTAGAAACGTCGAATAGATCGATGTGACTCATAAAGAAAAAGATGTCGACGAAATCTTTTACGATTTCCCCTTGCATTCATTTGACGTTCACGACTCCGTCTAACTAAAGGATCGACGAAGAGCAAATAACACGTATTTAACGCTTCTTCCTTTGAAACCTTAGTGTTCAAAATAGCATTGACATAGGGGTCTTCATGCTCGGGAGGAACCGTTAGAAAACGAACAATTCGATTCTTTAAATTTCTTAAACAAAAGGAAACTGACATAACGAACTCACGCAACCTGAAATCAATAAAAACGACGATGAAATCGATGGGAACGTCTGGGGTAACGGCTTGTGCAATACCGTAAAGAACGAATACGTCTTCTTCTACAGCTGGCAGGACGTTCTTGTGCAAACCTGACTATCGGATCAACGAACAGTAAATAACACGTATTTAACGCTTCTTCCTTTGAAACCTTCGTGTTGAGAATCGCATTGACATAAGGGTCTTCATGTACGGGAGGAACGGTTAAAAACGTAACGACATAGTTCTTTAAATTTTTAAAACAAGAGGTAACAGACATGATTAACTCACTAAAAACGAAAAACACAAATTTCAACTTAAGGGCCCATGAGTTGAATCATTTATCGATATCTTAAAGAGTCGACAACTCGTTTTTCCAATGAATTTTATCTATCAAAATCAATGAGCTATTTCATACAGTCTATGAGCTTCATAGCAAGTTTTTTGAGCAAACAACAAAATTTCACTTATGGCAAAAATTTCAAATTTCGGCATGCATACCGCGTATTTATTGGGTTTTGAGCAAATTGCTGATGTCAGAGGTATTTCCTCTGTCGTGAGCCTCTTCGAAAACCGAATGATCCTCTCGGGTATTTACCTGCAAATTCGACCCAATCGCCACGTTTATATTGGTAAAACCAGCAACATCATCAGACGCTTTGATCGTCACTTACAAAATGGTGTTGTGATGGAGGAGTTGGCATTTATGCCGATGCACCTAAAGTTTTTGGATAAAAAGGAAAAAGACATTATCGCTAAGGCCGAGCGCTATGGAATTGCGTTAGACAATCTCTTGTTAGTGGAAACACCTTGGCGCCCTCAGCAAAAGTTTCAAGACTTGATTTCTGACACTGAAGTTGAAAGTTGGTTATCTGAAAATAGCGATGTCACCCCTCAACGAAATCATCTGAAAGAAATTTTTGATCAGATGTCACCGGGACTTCGACAACAATTTAATCTCGCTAAAGCGCAACCAGTCTTTAATCAGGTATTGCCAATGGCAAAGCATTTCGTTCAAACGTTCATTTTGAAACCCGACATCACCGCTGGCGCTCTTTGGAGTGCTGATGCGTATTGCATTGATCAAACCCAACGATTTTTGCCATTAATACGTTTGCATGCAGGAACTCAAACTTTAATGACCATCGGATTTTACCGAACCATTCCCCAAGAACCTTGGATGCAAGTGTTGTGTTCAACAGAAGCGCTCACTCAACGTGACATTTCAGTAGAGGAGATTTCTCAGGAATTCCCCTATTTATTGATTGAGGAAGAAGAAGGATTTGTTCGATTTAATGCTCATGCAAGAATGATGACACCCGTCTTAAATGAACTCAAGAAACCAATACGCATCACCGCAATAAACGCACTGCGCAAAAAACTTTTGCAATCAGGAAACCCAGCGTTACATTACTTGTTAATTTAATTGAAATGTCTTTTGATAATGGCCTACTCAATCAAATTGAATAGGCCATTTTAGAAGCTGCGATTAAGAAGGAATTAATGTTCAATTTCGTAGGGCCAACTAATAATGCCGCCCATATCGAAAACAGTTTTAAAACCCAACTGATGAAGTTTCGCTTTCGCGGCCTTCGTGCGAACACCCGATCGACAATAAATAATCAACGGTCGAGTTAAATCCTTGGGTAACTTCGGGTGCATAACATCGCCTGAAATATCATCATTATCAATCAAAATAGCACCTGGGATGTGACCCGCTTCATATTCAGGCGCATGACGCACATCAAGAAGCGTCACTTTGTCGCCCAATTCTTCTAGAAGCTTCTTACCTTCTTCTGCAGTAATTAACATGGCAAGAATCCTACTTAAACTTCACTTTCAAAACGCCCACGCCTTGTACACCACCTTCAAGGACATCTCCCGGATGAATCGTACCGATACCGGCAGGCGTGCCCGTCATGATTAAGTCACCGGCCTTTAATTCATAAAGCGTTGAGAGATAACTGATGATTTCAGGTACAGTCATGATCATTTCAGCGGTCGTTCCTTCTTGACGCTTTTGATTATTGACGTAAAGCCACACTTTCATCGGTTCATTATCGGGCGTACGTGCTGCGGGTTTAATCGCTGTCATTGGAGCCGATTCATCAAAACCCTTGGCCGTATCCCAAGGTTGTCCTTTAGCGCTACTGGCGCGTTGCAAGTCACGACGCGTTAAATCCAAACCACTGGCATAGCCCCAAACATAGTCCATCGCCTCTTCAACAGGGATATTTTTTCCACTCTTACCAATGGCCACTACCAATTCGATTTCATGCTGAAGATCTTCCGTTGCTACAGGGAAATCCAATTCCAACGTTTCATTTTCTGGGGCATAGACCGCTGCATCGGCAGGTTTCAAGAAAATGCTGGGAGGCGTCTTTTCACCCAAAGCAGCATTAACGGCAGCATAGTTACGAGCCACGCCATAAATACGATGAATCGGGAAATATAAATCCTTTTCACCCTCAACAGGAATGACGGCTTGAGCGGGAGGAGCGAACAAAAACGACATGATAATTCTCTCTCAAAAATAATTGAACGACTTAATTATACGTTTTAGCTATAACAGGCAGATAAGAAAAAGGACCAGTTTTATTACTGATCCCTCTTCGATATCTCACTATATTACTCTGCGTCGCGAACAGGTTTAACCGGATTAGGCAAACCTCGAACCCAAAGATAAATCTCGTAGATGTAACCGCTGATAGCGTAGCCACAGAACAAGATGAAAAGCGACAAAGTCGGATTGCTGGAGAAGGCAATCAAGAGAGCACTTGCCACCAACACAACCCAGAACGGGATTGTGCGGACAAAGCCCATGTTCTTACCGCTAAAGAACGGCGCATTAGAAACCATCGTGACACCGGCATAGATCGACAAAGCAGCCGTGATTTCGGGAACGTATTGCATCATCCAAGGCGAGATTTGACCGGCAGAAGCCAACCAAACAAAACCCATCACCAATGCAGCACCGGCGGGGCTTGCCAAACCTTGGAAAAAGCCCTTATCAATCACGCCGATATTGGCGTTAAAGCGAGCCAAACGAATGGCTGCACCAGCGCAATAAATGAAAGCAGCAGCCCAACCGAAGTTGCCTAAATCCTTTAAGGCAAATTCATAGGCAATCAACGCCGGACAGACACCAAAAGCCGTCATGTCCGCAATGGAGTCAAACTGTTCACCAAATGTACTTTGCGTGTGCGTCAAACGAGCCACGCGACCATCCATACCGTCTAAGAGCATGGATAAGAAAATAACGGCAGCAGCAATGCCAAAGTCACCGGCCATCGCTTGAGCCACGCCCCAAAAGGCACAGAAAAGCGAAGCCATCGTAAAGGAATTCGGCAATAAGTAAATACTGCGAGCACGAGCTTCCTTAATGCGAGCTTGCATATTGGTGCGTGCAGAACGACGAATCTTTCTCATGATTAAACAGAGTCCTTTTTTAATTATTCTTTAAGCCTTGGGAGCTAACTTGGCCAAAACCGTTTCAGTACCCAACACCTTTTCACCAATCGTCACGCAAGGCGTGGCGTCCAAGGGAAGGTAAACGTCAACGCGACTACCGAAACGAATAAAACCATAACGTTGGCCTTTGTGAAGTTCATCACCCTTTTGCACGTAGCAAAGAATACGGCGAGCGACAAGACCAGCCACTTGGACAAACGTAATACGAGTGCCGTCATCTAAACGGGCAATCACGGCATTACGTTCATTTTCCGTACTGGCCTTATCCAAGTCAGCATTAAAGAACTTGCCGGGATAGTATTGAACATCTTCAATCACACCATTCACGGGAGAGCGTTGGCAGTGAACATTAAAGATGTTCATAAAAACGCTGATCATCAACGCATTTTCTTGTGTGTAAGGATTGACCCTTTCTTCAACCTTAATCACACGACCGTCAACAGGGCAAATAACGGCATCAGCCATAGCCGGCACTTCACGGGCCGGATCACGGAAGAATTGGGTAACCAAAATGAAAAGGACCCACAACACCGCAGCAATAAAGCCAAAACCCACAAAGGACGTCCACAAAACAGCTAACAAAAAAGTTGCTGCAATAAAAGGCCAACCCTCACGGGCTAAAATCGGATGAGGATAGTTCGGATTCACTTCTATTTGCTCCACGAACATTAAGACAATCTAATGTATTTTACGCTATTCATTTAACTAACTGTTTCTCCCTAAAACAAAACTCCATCTCTTTCTTAGATATTTGTCCTAACTCAAACGATATGCAACAAATATGGCTACCAAAATCCCAGACCTCAGTAGCCACTTATTGCATCGATCAGTTATCGCTTAATCAACACATCCGTTGTCACCGTCATATTTAAAGTGCTATTTCCCGCTTCAATTTCAGGAGCGACCGCTGCACTATCCATCATCTTGGCATTGGCTCGCATAAGAGCGTATTCAGAACGCGGAATCATTCCTGTACTAAATCGCAAATTTTGCATTTCAACTTTCTTTGCTTCACGTCCCAATGAGTCAGCCACCCACGTGGCACGTTTTGTTGCATCATTAATAGCCATACGCACAAGCTTTTCATCGTAAGTGGTTCGAGCTTTTTCTGAAACACTGAACGTTAATTGATCAAGTTCCAAACGACCGCTCAATTTTTCTACAACAACCGGCACTTGAGCAACATCATTTGCTTTAACAGAAAGACTTTGCATTACACGCCAAGCAATAATCTTCGGCGCTTTTTCACCTTTAGTTTCACTATAGACGGGATAAGAGTTAAAGCCTTGCGTTTGAAGTTCTAGCCCTGCATTTAAAGATTTAAGCGTTTCAACACCCGCATTCATCGTCTTGATAACTTGAGCTGTGGCGTCTTTTAATGTTGATGCTTGAGCCTGCGTACGCCAATACATTTGTGCTTGATCATTAGGAACAACCAATGAAGCCGTCCCGACAACTGATAAAGTGACGCCTTTTTGTTGCAACTGAACGCCATTCAGATCATTTGCCACAGCAACAGACATAACACTTGTTAGTGCGGTGGCGACAACTAATGGTTTAATAGATGACATCTCTTACTCTCCAATACAAAATAACCTGTTATTCTTTAAGTGTAAGCACTATCTATCGGTTAAAATATTAAATCTTATTAGTAAGTGTGACAGTTTTTTAGAATTTAAAAAGGATTCCCATGAAGCCCATCGTTTTGTGTCGCCTCCCCAACCACGTTGGCGATTGTTGCATGACTTTACCTGCTTTGCGTCTCTTGGACGCCAGTGGCTTTACTCCCTATTTGCTCGGCAAGCGTTTTGCTGAGGATTTGATGATGGGGATGGGATGGCGATTTGACCCTATTGAAGGTCATGTTACGGAAGACTTTAAGCGTCTTCCTTATTTATCCAAGCAACTAAACCGTCCGCTAGGCCTACTGTTCCCCAATTCTTTTACGTCTGCCTTGCAATTTCGATTGGCAGGTGTTCGTGCAGCGGGCTTTGGTACGGACGGTCGATTCTTGCTTTTAGATAAGTCGCTTCCCCAACCCGAGAGTGAAGTGCACGAAGTGGAACGCTTTTTTAAAGTTGCCTACGAAGCTATTAAGGCTTGGGGTGGAACGCCAGCATGGGATAAGCCCACACCCGAACTTGGTTTAACACTCGTGCAACGCCATTTAGCCGGCGCTAAAAACTTACGCGCCGAACTGGGTATTTCGGATCGCTATGCTCTCATTGCTCCGATTGCGAGAGGTATTCATCACGGTAAAATCAAACACTGGGTTCATATGAACGCCCTTTGCCAACCACTCAAAGAAATGGGAATCGAACCGATTGTTCTCCCCTCTCCTGATGAAGTCGAGGAAGCAAAGGTTGCTTGCCCCGATGCTCGTCACTTGTCTCCGACCAATTTGGGAACTTATGCAGCGTTGGCTAAAGACGCTCAAATTGTTATTGCTAATGACTCCGGCATCAGTCACGTTGCCGCAGCTGTGGGTGCCCGTCAATTAACATTGATTGGTGTAACCAACCCTAAGCGTACAGGCCCATGGAATCCTAACGCAACTGTCATGGGAAATGAACAAGGCTGGCCTGAACCAGCAGAGGTCATTGCTAAACTTAAAGAGTTATTGAAGTAAGAGGAAAAATATGTCTGAATACAAACGTCCCTCGTGTATTAGTGGATTTATCAGCGACCCTTATTCATTATGGTCATATTCGTTTATTGAAAAAAGCAAATGAAATTGGCGATGTGGTTGTGGCGCTTACGACCGATGAAGAAGTTAAACGTACCAAAGGTTACATGCCAGAGTTGAATTTCGAAGAACGTAAGGAAATTCCCGAAAGCATTCGCTACGTTTCCCGAGTTTGTCAGTTTAGAGCCTCTTAAATCCTTCTGAAACCCTTACCAGC
>CAJLGW010000014.1 GCA_905206345.1 uncultured Sutterella sp.
AATCAAAGAGTTAAAAAAGAATTAGGAGCACAATTGACATGGATCAACGTGCTCCTGAACTAGTTTGGCGGGAGTTTGGGCTACGACGTTGACGCTGTTCATAGCTTATTGGGTCGTATCGGTTTTGCTGCCGGTATGAAGTGCCCGAGCGACTTCGGTAATGTTTATGTCCGCGCTTCTGCCGTTCATGAATTCTTGGGTGACTCTAAGATCACGGGTGTGAATGCAGCAGGTAACACGAACGTCTATGAAATTGACGGTAAGGACACGTGGTTTGAATACGGTATTGGTGCCAACTTCAACATCACGAAGAGCACGTACATGTGGGCTGACGTTGAACGTACCACGGGCGGTGCTTTAGATGAAGACTGGCGTGCGACGGTGGGTGTTCGTTACGCTTGGTAGGCTAGATAAGTTTCTTTAAAGAAACTCCAAACAAAGTCCTGATGGGGAGAAATCTCTGTTGGGACTTTGTTTTTTCAATGTTGAAAAACAGCCTCTATTGATCATTAAAAAATGAATGATAAAAGAGAGAAAATGAATCAAAGAGTTAACTATTGTTTGAAAATATTTATTAAAAATGGCTCGACTTTTGATGCTTTAATTGTGTATTATTCGTGAACCACGAGATTGAACGCGACGGCATTCAAGTCTCCGCCCCGAACCCTTTTGGCCGCATCTTACAGGATCAAGTTTTAAAAGATAACGGCGAAAGCCGCAGGGGTCCCCGCAAGGGGTGTTGAAACGACAAAGCCCAGTGCGCTAACACCGGGCCAAGTCAATCTTCAAGGAGATAAGTATGCTTGGAACCGTACTTTCCTCGCGAAAGATTATCTCACTGACAATCAACCCTCGTCAAAATTAACGTTGGTCAATCAATGAAAAACTCTCTTTAAAAACGCCACAATCATGGATTGTGCAGCGGGCAAATTAAAGAGGGTGTGCGGAGCACCGGGAAGCAACACCACCGTGCAGTCCGGATGATCCTTTAACGTACGACTGGCGTTACCCAACGCTTCATCGTTATCCAAATAGCTATTAGCACGACTAAAGAACTTATCCGTTGCACTCATCACGTTAAGAACGGGGACGGTGTCGGGGATGTTTGTGCCGTGAGCAACAACGTGATAGTTGTCTTCGCAGCTCCAAGAAAAGACCATACGACCTTTTTCCACACCCGTTTCACACTTGGCTTCGCAACGCGCCACCGTCACGCCACCTTCGCTAGTGCCAGCGATAACGTATTCACCGTTAAAAAACGGCAATTCATAAAGATGCTCAATCGCAAACTTTAATTCCACTGCGCGCATTGCGTGAATCTTTTCATATGTTTCACGAGCCACGGGCGATGTGTACGTTAAGCGATCAGGCGTTGCCATTGAGTTGGGGGCAAAGAAAGCAAAACCTTCTTTAGCCAAAGCTCTGCCAAACTCTTTGACGGGTTCGGTGATGCCGGAGCTTCCGTGCATGAAGACCACGACAGGAACCTTTTTGGGCGAGCAGGGACGTTCACAGAATTGCCCTTCGTATTCGTTTTCAGGCAACACCACAAAGGCATCAATAAACGTGTCTTTGATTTGACGAGAGGTGAGCGTTTCAACGCTGCCACTTGTCGTACCGGTTAATTCAATCGTCATTTTTTCACCTTCAAAAAGAGGGGCGTTGCAGCCCCTCTTGATCAACCAATATTAGAAGAACAAGCCTACGACAGTAAGCATGACAACAAAACCGACTAAGCAAGGAATTGCCGTACGCTTAACCATCGTTAAGGGGGTGACTTGAGCAAAGCCTGCCACAATAATCACGACACCGGCAACCGGAGACATGGCTCGTAACATTTCAGCAGCCGAGTGCATCATTAACACCATGGAGATGCCGGCCGTGCCCATGGCTTGAGCAACGTCAGGAACGATCGGCGCAAGGCTCGTGAAGCTTGCAACGCCAGAGCCCGTCAAAACGGTAATCACACCGATGATGATCGAAAGCACAACACCCATATACTCGTTTCGCCGACACCCAAACCTTGAGCGGCGTTTAAGAAAGTCAACGATACCGACTTTTGAAGGCCCTTGGCAAAGAAGGCCGCGACAAAGATCTAGCCCACCGTGCTCGTTAAGATGCTACCCATGCCCTTAAACATGGCAAAAGACAATCGGAAGAATCGGGAAAAGGGCATAAAAATCCACCCGCACTTTTGCGAAAGTGGGGTGGATTGGTTAATAGGTTGAGTGCGAAGTTACTTTAAATAATCTTCCACAACCTTGGCAAAGACAGAAGCTCCCAATGCCAAGCAATTGTCATTGAAGTCATAAGAAGAGTTGTGCAACAAGCACGGACCATCACCATGACCTTCTAAGCGATGGTCACCCGTTGTCCCCGCACCCACGAAGAAGAAGGCGCTGGGCACGCGTTCTGCGTATTCACAAAAGTCTTCCGAGGGCATCACAGCTTCTTGATCATAGATGATATCTTCGCCATAGATGGACTTTGCGGCGTTAATGACGATGTCAGCTGCGGCCGGATTATTCTTGGTCGTCACCAGCAAGCGGTTAAATTCGAGTTCAGCTGTAGCGCCATATGCGGCAGCCGTATTTTTGACGATTGCCTCCATGCGTTCAGCGACCAAGTCCGTCACTTTACTTGAGAACGTGCGAAGCGTACCTTCCATCAAAGCCGTGCCCGGCACTACGTTATAGGTGGAACCGGCTTCAATGTGGCAGACGGACATCACAGCCGTATCGGCCGGGCGCTTATTGCGCGTAATGATGCCTTGAAGGCCTTGATAGATTTGAGCCGCCACAAAGATGGGGTCGACAGAAAGGTTAGGCATAGCGCCGTGAGAACCTTTACCCGTGACAACAATCTTGAAGAGGTTGCTTGAAGCCATCATGGCGTCGTGGTTGATACCAATGCGCATCTTGGGCGTTTCAGGCCAATTGTGGCAACCAAAGACATAGTCCACAGGGAACTTTTCCAACAAACCGTCAGCAATCATGGATTGAGCACCACGACCGCTTTCTTCTGCCGGTTGGAAGAAGAATAAGACCGTGCCGTCAAAATTCTTTGTTTCAGCCAAGTAGCGAGCAGCCATCAAAAGCGTCGTGATATGACCGTCGTGGCCGCAGGCGTGCATGACGCCCTTGTTGACAGAGGCGTGAGCAATTTGGTTGGCTTCTAAGATAGGAAGAGCGTCGATGTCAGCGCGAAGTGCAACGCGCTTTGAGCCCGTGCCGGACTTTAAAACGCCCACAACGCCCGTGCCGCCGATAGCGGTATGCACTTCAATGCCCCAACTTGTTAAGAGTTCTGCGATCTTTGCAGACGTTTCTTTTTCTTGGTGGCTTAATTCAGGGTGTTGGTGGAAATAACGACGAAGAGCAACAAACTCATCATTCATTTTTTGAATTTGTTCAATAGCGGGCATTTTGGCGTCCTTTAAATATGGAAAAATCAAACTAATCATAGAATAAAAAATAGGGACCTACAATCAGTAGATCCCTACAGGTCTCAATGGAAATTAATGACCGCGCAATTTTTCAGCAGCATCTTTCACATTGCGACGCAAAGTTTCAAACACTTCGTTGATCGCTTGCATCACATCATTATGGGTACGGGAAACAACGAGGTCCTTACCGGAGGCAACGAGCGTAACGCGAACGGTGAATTCTCCCATCGTTTGGTGACCTTCTTGCGTCACGGTAGCGTGGCAAGGGCCTAAGTTATGGTCAAATTTACCCAATGCGGCGAGTTCTCTGGCGATTGCGGCTTCAACAGCTTCAGAACGATTGATACCATGGAATGTAACTTGTAGTGCTTGTGCCATATTAACCCCTTTCTTTATTGTGGTTATTGTTGTAAGCGATTAGAAGCGTTTCGTGCCTCTATGGTTATAGTGTATGCCAAACTGTGCGCGAAAGCTTGTTTTAAAACAAAGAAAGCGTAACTTTTTGAATCGCAATTTTTCAGGCAGATCAACGGTTTTTTGAAACATTCGTAAAAAAGGCGAAAATTAATTTTAAAATTCAAACATTTGATGAATAAACTCTGCTAATATCGCCCATCCGATGAAAAACGCCCCTTACTGAGAAAAGTGAAGGAAAGCGATCGGAATATTCGTCAATGATGATCTGGTTGGGCACGAAATACGTCTGAGAACTTTACATTTCAGACTTCTTAAAGCTCCTTTGCGAGCCATCTAACGCCCCTTTCTTCAAAGAGGAAGTAAGACAGTACTTTTGTGACTCGTCTTAAAAAATGCGGGGAAATGTGTCCCCGATGTAAGACCCTGCCCGTGAAAGGCTTCATTTTGAAGTCGGTTGCAGGAAGTAGAAAAAGAAAAACTTTCGGGTTCCGATCCCGACAATATCTCTCACAATAGAGATCTATCAATAGGAAAAAATAATTATGCGTAAGCCTTGGGAAGAAAGTGGTAGCCACCGCGATTTCGGTGACCGTGCTCCTCGTCGTTCTGATCGTCGTGACGATCGTGCTCCGTTTGAACGCCGTAGCGACCGCCGTGATGACGGTTTGGGTCGTCGCGAAGGCGGTTTCGGTCGCCGTGAAGATGGCTTTGGTCGTCGTGAAGGTGGTTTCGGCCGCCGTGATGATCGCGGTGATCGTTCTGAACGCCGTGGTGGTTTTGGCGGTAGCCGCTTTGGTGGCGATCGCTTCGAAGGTCGTCGTGGTGACCGTGACGGTAACCGCAGCTTCGGTGGCCGTCGTGATGGTGGTTTCCGCCGTCGTGACGATCGTCAAGAAAACGTCTTTGGCGTTCGTTCCGGTCCGCGCGCTCGCGCCGCTTCCATGAACCGCCGTGACAGCGCTCGTGCTTTTGACGCTACGAACGCTACGCGCAACGCCTTGGTGACGTTGGATGCTGATGTGGCACGCGTCTTTGGCTCTAGCGAAGCCGTGAACGCTGCTTTGCGTCAATTGATCGCTTTGGCCCAATTGATCGGCCCGCAAGCCATGGCTCAAGCCGCTAAGGAAGACGTGAGCGAAGTCGCCGCTGAAGAAGAAACGGTTGAAGAACAAAACGTTGAAGGCGTCGAAGCTGTTGAAGCTGAAGTTTCTGAAGTTGTTGCTGATGAAGCTCAAACCGAAGAAGCCGATGACGAAGACGAAGAATGGTTCGAAATCCCGACCGAAGCTAAGTAATCACACGACTATTTAGCTATACAATAAAGGCACTTGCTAACAAAAAGGCAGGTGCCTTTTTTCATTGTCTAAAGGTCTCATTATGTCGATTGCTTACGCCGTTGAACTCGCAAACCCCCATGCCCATCTTTTCCGTGTCACGCTGACGATCAGAAATCCCATGCCCGATGAGCAACTCTTGATGCTTCCCACTTGGATTCCAGGCAGTTACATGATCCGAGACATGGCAGCCGACATTGTGGACATTCGTGCAACGTTGGGTGGCAGAGATGCCGTGCTCACAAAGATTGATAAAACCACGTGGCGTGTGGCAACGGAAGACGCCACGAAAACCCTTTGCGTGGAGTATGACGTTTTCGCCAAAGACTTGTCGGTGCGTTTGGCGTACTTTGACATGGATCGTGCATTTTTTAATCCGACAAGCCTTTGCTTGTGCCCGATCGGCTTAGAAAGTCAACCGATGACGATTGACATCAAGCCCGGTAACTACGACTTAACACAAAAGTGGAAAGTCGCCACGGCTCTGACGCCGACCAACGCGAAAAAACGTTGGAAGTACGGCACGTTTGAAGCACAAAACTATGATGAGTTGGCGGACAGCCCCTTTGAAGTCGCAGACTTTGACGTTTTAAGTTTCAAAGCGGGTGGTGCCGAACATCACATTGTGCTCTCGGGTCACCGTTTGCCCTTTGATGAAAAGCGCCTTGTCTCGGATGTGAAGAAAAACTGTGAAGCCACCATTGCGCTTTTTGAACCGAAAACCCGCAAGGCGCCTTTTAAGGATTATGTCTTTTTCTTAAATTTGGATGATCATCTCTATGGTGGCTTGGAGCATCGTGCGAGCACCGCTTTGATTGCGAGTTACTACGATTTGCCGCAAAAAGAGACCGGCAAAGATGATGTCGGTTACCAACATTTAGTGGGGCTTTTCACGCACGAGTATTTCCATGCGTGGTGGGTAAAGCGCGTCAAACCCGCTGCCTTCGTTCCTTATGACTATCACGATGAAAACTACACGCGACTTCTTTGGGTCTTTGAAGGCTTTACGAGTTACTACGATGATGTTCTCTTAATGCGTACGCAAACGATTACAAAAGAAGCCTTTGCCAAGGGTATTGAGAAAGTGCTCAACCGCCATTTGTGGGCAGCGGGTCACTTGCACCAAAGTCTGTCAGAGAGCTCCTTTGATGCGTGGACGAAATACTATAAAACGATTGTGAACCGTCAAAACAGTGTCACGAGCTACTACGACAAGGGCGCATTGGTCGCACTTGCGCTAGATAGCCGTATTAAAGAAAAAACAAAGGGCGAAAAGAGCTTAGACGATGTGTTGCGTTTTGCGTGGGAGCAATACAAAGACGCAGGATGCGACTACGCAGGGCTTGATGAAGATGTGATGGAAGAGCTCATTTTTGATGCAACGGGCGTCAATGTTGGCGAAGAATTAGCCAAGTGGGTGGACGCATGCCAAGAACCCGATTGGAAGAAGGCTTTTGCGGGGCTTGGAATGACGGTCACTAAAAAGCCTAACGACATTTTGGGCACACAAGGCTTAGCGGTTAAAGGCGTTGAGACCGTGAAAGTAACGACCGTGATTGAAGACAGCACAGCACAAAAAGCGGGTTTAAGCGAAGGCGATTGGGTGGTCGCTATTGAAGACGTGCATGTCACAAGTGCCAACCTTGAAAAGCTTCTCAAAGCCTATGTGGGTAAAGAAGTCGACGTCCACGTCATTCGCAATGAACTTTTAAAGAAGCTGGAACTCAAAGTGAAAGCACCTTTAAAAGACACATACGAATTAAGTTTTAAGTAGTTTAAAAACGCCAAATGCCGCAATGAATGTGGCATTTGGTTTCTGGAGTACGATTTTTGAGAATCGTCCAGTCATTTCCAAGTTTCGTCCAAAATGACCCCTAAATTGGACGAAACTTGTCTTTCATTCCCCCCCCTCTAAAAGACTTAACGTATATCGGTTAAAGGAAAGTCCCAAGAAATACCCTCAGTAATGGGTTAGATATCTTTGGCACACTGTTTCTTCATTTTGAAAAAGGAAGAAAAATGCTTAAAAAAGGTTTGGTGGTTTTAGGACTCACTTTGAGTTTGGCGTCCGGTGCCTTTGCTAAGACCATTGATGATGTTGAGTACGCTGATCACTTAAAGATGGGGAAAGAATCGTTAGTGCTCAATGGGGCGGGGCTTCGTAAGATTTTGTTTGTGAAGGTCTATGCTGCAGGGCTTTATTTGCCAAAAGTAGCTTCGGATGCCCAAGGCGTTCAGGATCAAGCTGGCAGTAAACGTGTGCGTTTGGTGTTAAGACGCAATGTGGATGCCGCAGACTTTGTTGAAGCGTTAAACGATGGGTTAAAAGACAATTCCACAGAAACTCAACGCACGGCAATAAAGAAAGACATTGAATCGTTGGTTGCCGTGATGGAGAAAATCGGTGATGTGCATGAAAATGACAGCGTGGATTTTGACTATAGCGTTGCCAAAGGCGTGAGCGTTTTTGTCAATGGCCGTTTGATCGGTGAGAAAATTGGCGGGAAAGCCCTTTATGACGCCGTTTTGCGCATTTGGTTGGGTGAAAAGGCGATTGATTCAGGTTTGAAAAAGGCGCTTTTGGCCCAATAAAAAGACAAAAAACGTGTTTGGTTTAAAGACTTGTTTTTTGTCAGTTTTTTATGTAAAATCCTCAATCCTTTTATTGGGTAGGTTTATTCTCTGTTGACCCGTCCCAATAAAGAGGAAAAGAATTTTTCGGACTCTGTCGCTGGTGCTTGCGGCCTAAGCGGCAATCCTTTAAATGCACGATTTGAGATAGTCTCTCGTGCGTTTGCAATTAATAGGTGAATTTATAATGAAGACCTTCTCGGCTAAGCCGCTCGAAGTGAACCGCGAATGGTACGTCGTTGACGCTACCGATAAGATCGTTGGTCGCCTCGCTGCTGAAATCGCTGCTCGCCTTCGTGGTAAGCACAAGCCTGAATACACGCCGCACGTTGACACGGGCGATTACATCGTCGTTATCAACGCTTCCAAGATGAAGATGAGCGGTAACAAGGCTACGGATAAGCGTTACTTCCGTCACACGGGTTATCCTGGTGGCATCATCGAAACGACCTTCGGCAACATGCAAGATCGTTTCCCGGGTCGTGCCCTTGAAATCGCTGTTAAGGGTATGCTCCCGAAGGGCCCGTTGGGCTACCAAATGATTAAGAAGTTGAAGATCTATGCTGATGAACAACATCCGCATACGGCTCAACAACCCAAGAACCTCGACATCTAATAAGGATTCGGCATGATCGGCAATTACAATTACGGCACTGGCCGTCGCAAGAGCTCCGTGGCCCGCGTCTTTATTAAGCGTGGTTCCGGCAAGATCGTTATCAACGGTCGTCCTTTGAACGAATACTTCCACCGCGAAACGGGCCGTATGGTCGTTATGCAACCGTTGGAACTCACGCAAAACGTTGAAACGTTTGACGTGATGGTCAACGTCCGCGGCGGCGGTGAATCCGGCCAAGCCGGTGCTGTTCGTCACGGTCTTACCCGTGCTTTGATCGACTACGATGCTGGTTTGAAGGCTCAATTGTCTGCCGCTGGCTTCGTTACGCGTGACGCTCGTGAAGTCGAACGTAAGAAGGTCGGTCTTCGCGGTGCTCGCCGTCGTAAGCAATTCTCCAAGCGTTAATTCTTTGGAATTTCCGCCAAGGAACGAGGGGTTCACTACGAACTCCTCAAGATTGGACTCCAAGTTATATTGGGGTCCAATTTTTTGTGCGCATGACATGTGCGCTGTTCTAGCGGGTGCAAGTCCCGTGGTCGGGCTGATAGGACCAAGACCTAGCTTAAGACAAACCGTGTATCGCGAGGTGCAGGGTGAAGGAAGTCGGCGGCAAAACCCTGAGGAGACGCACAGAAACCTCATACAAGGCCATGCCAGTGGATGAGTGTGCAAATGAACACGAAGTCCGATACCTATCCAGAAACTGGTGGGGTAAATGAGGCTTCGACGGCCAGAAAGCTGTCTGCAATTTTTCCAGCATTGAAGAGCGCCATGTCGCCCACCTTCTTCGGGCATGGCGGGCGAAGAGATTCCCGTGAAGACAGGCGGGCTATTCGACCGCCAGATCCGCGGCCCGGCACCTTGCTCAAGCCCGGCACTCAGGGACTTCTCCTCATCGGCGAGACGCTTGAGGCGCAGGCAGGCCTAATCGAGCGAACGGAGCCGCTTTACGGCCCACGACAACGCTACAGTCTCTCCAGTTGAACTCGGAAGACTGACGACCGACGAAAAAGAGGCGGCGCCCTGCGGAATCCGCCTCTTTTCGATGTCTCTTGCGACGTGCAGCACTATGCCTTTTCCGAAAGCTCGCCGCCCGCGGGAGGCCCGTCGCCGTTCCCGGTCTGAGCCGACGGGCGCTTATTGTCGCCCTCGTCGCGCCTGGCCATTTCACGAGCGCCCCAGGCGTCGAGCCCCTCCTTCACGTTGCCCCAGAGCCCCTCGAGACGGCCAATCCATCCATCAATGCGTTCTACGGCCGCCTTGATGAAGGCTTTGAGGTCCTCGGGCGAAAGAAGGAAAAGGAGCGCGAGCGCCACCGCCGCGAGCACGAGGCCGTAGAGAAGGAGCGCAGTCACGGCGGCCAGGGCGGAGACGGCCAGTACCGTGACGAGCACGGCGAGGAGAATCTTCAGGATCCTGATCAGGAGAGAGTCTTTCTGCATACGCAATCCGTGGCGTCGATGGTGAATGTCCGTATTTTAGAGGACGCGGCGGTGTTGCTGCAGGTGCAGGGCGAGAAGCGCCATGAAGGCGACGCCCGCCCAGAGATGCAGCCCCGTCTGCTTGACGCCGAGCACACCGATCGAAAGCACAAGGGCGCCGAGCATCGTGCGGTTCTGCAGAATGCGGGCGGCACGCTTCGGATTGCTCCTCGACGGTTCGGGCATGAGCGTACGGGCAGCTGCGCCGAAGGCGCCAACGCCTGCGGACTCAATCCTGCCGAGCACGCTCTCGGCGGTTTCTGCCGCCCTTTCAACTGCACGACACGCCGTACAGGACGTCTCCTTTTCGTCTCCGGGCGCAACGGCTTGCGGGCTCTCCCCGGAAGGCTCAAGGGCCCCGGCCTCTTCTTCTCCGCCTGCGGCGAAGAAGAAGGCGGCATAGCCCTCGACCGTCTCAAGCAGTGTCTCGGCCGTCGTTTCGACCTCGTTCCATGTAATGAGGAGCGAACCCACGCGCGGGTTGATCGCCACGCCCGTCACGCCGGGAATGGTCTCGAGCATGCCCGCGACCTCTCGGCAGGACTCGGCGTCAAGGCCGTAAAGCATGGGATGGCGCAGGCGCGCGCGTCCAGGCAACAGGCTTCTCATGCAGTCACGAATATCTGCCATGTTTGTCTCCTTATACGACGCCCGTGGCTTCGAACGCGGTCACGGCAACGCGCGGAGCGCCGGAGGCCTCCGAATCGACGCCGCGGATCACTCCGCCAAGGCGGTTGAACATGTCGACCACGTCCTTCCTGAGTTCGTCCGCATAACGAGTCTCCCCGTTGTAGTGGCCGAGCTCGGGGCGCATGGCGTTGAGGCACACGCCGATCGTCGTGGCGTTGTGAAGCAGCGCCGAAACGGCCGGCATCAGGAGGCCCGTGAGACCGCCCGCAAGGAAGGCCGAGTTGAGGCCCACGGAGATGCCGACATTGCTACGGATGCGCTTCATCGTGGCTTCGCCGAGTTCAAGGGCGACGAGCAGGTGCTCGAGCGAGGGCGCTATGATGACGTCCGCCACCTCCTGCGCGATGTCCGTACCGTCGCGCATCGTCACTCCGACGTCGGCTGCGCTCAGTGCGGGACTGTCGTTGATGCCGTCGCCGATCATCAGGACCTTAGCGCCCGCGTCCTTGAGACGCAGGACTTCGTCGGCCTTGTCGGAGGGAAGCACCTGGGCGCGCCAGGCGTCGATGCCGAGGCGGGCCGCGACGACCGCGGCCGTGCGATCGTCGTCACCGGTGAGCATGACGACCTTCTTGCCGCGGGCGTGCAGCGCTTTGATGACGCCTTCAGCCTCCTCGCGGATCGGGTCCTCGATGCCGAGCACGCCGATGAGGCGGCCCGAGAGCGCGACGTAGAGTATGGTCTTGCCTTGGGAGGCCAGACGCTCGACGTGCGGGAGTGCGGCCATGCAACTTACGCCTTCATCGTCCTCGATGAAGTGGCGCGAACCCAGTAGCACAGTTTCGCCGTCTACCTTCGAGCAGATGCCGTGTGCGACGACGTACTTCTCCTCGGTGTCGTGCTGCTCGTCAATGTGGACAAGCCCCTTCTCCTCAGCCGCGTGCACGATGGCGCGCGAGACGGGATGCGGGAAGTGCTCCTCAAGACAGGCGGAGAGCGTCAACAGCTCATCCTCGGACATGTCCTCCGTAAGCGAGACCACGTCGGAGAGGTGCGGGGTTGCGTTGGTGAGAGTACCCGTCTTGTCGAAGACGACGGTGTCGACTTCGGCGAGGGCCTCGAGGTAGCGGCCGCCCTTGACGACGACGCCTCGTGCCGTCCCTTCCTTCATGGAGGAGAGGATGGCGAGCGGCGTCGCAAGGCGCAACGCGCAGCTGTAGTCGACGAGCAGGACAGAAGCCGTGCGAGTGAGGTCGCGCGTGACGAGCCAGACGATGGCCGCGAGTGCGAAATTGAAGGGCACAATCGCATCGGCGAACTTGAGTGCCTTGCTCTCGATGCCCGCCTTCATCTTCTCGCTTTCTTCGACGAAGCTGATGATCTGCGAGAGGCGCGTGCCGTCGCCGATGCCCGTCGGGCGGATGCCGATCTCGCCGCTCTCGACGACGGTGCCTGCAAAGACGGCGCCGCCCGTGGTGCGGTGCACGGCGAGCGGTTCGCCCGTCATCGCGGTCTGGTTCACGGCGGCCTCGCCGTCGAGCACCACGCCGTCGACGGGAATGACGCTGCCCGAGCGCACGACAATCACGTCCTCGTGCGTCACGTCGGCGAGTGGCTTCTGACTGAGATCGCCGTTCTCGCGGACCCAGACGACGTCGCACTTCACCGAGAGCTGCTCGGCAAGAGAGGCCATTGACTTCCTGCGCGCATAGTTCTCAAGCATCTCGCCCATGCCGAGCAGCAGGACAAGTAGGCCGGCGGTCTTGAAGTCGCGGCGAAGGAGCGAGACGATGAGCGCGGAGGCGTCGAGCACGGCGACGTTGAGACGGCCCTTGAAGAGCTCTGAGAGGCCCTCGCGGATGATCGGCACGGCGCCGAGGAAGGCGTTGGCCGCATTGGCGACGGCGGGCAGGAAGGGACGCAGGAAGACGTAGCGTGCAAGCGGACCGAAGTCGAGCTCGGCGTTGTCCGCCCTGTAGTTGTTGGCGGCAAGAGCGCCCTCGCCGCCTGCAGCCCTCGGTGCGGCAAGCGCAGGCGCGACGCGGGAGACGATTCCGCCCATGCCCAGCCCCGACAGTCCCAGAAAGCGCAGGATCGGGCGCACCACGAACGAGAGGACGGGCATGCTGGAGGTGCCCGAGCGCATCGCCTTCGAGAAGTTCCTCACGAGGCGGTTTTCGCTCAGCACCTCGATCGCTTCGGCGGCACGGGTGGGCACCACACGGCGCACGACCTCGGCGGGCTCAAGCACGACGGGGCCGCGGGGCTCGGAAACGAACGCTGCGCGTTCGGCACGGCGGATCGGTGGATTGACAGCAAGACCGGCGAGATATTCGGTCAGCGTCACACGGGCTTCGCCAGTGTCGTAGGTCACGATAACGGAGCCCGTGCGCGGGTTGGCTGACACGCCGGTGACACCGGCAATGTCTGAGATCTGCTCGGCAATCAGCGCCGCGGAGGCGTGCGAAAGAGTCTCCTTCGTGCGCCAGCGCTGGCGGTTGCCGACTTCATGTACAAGATGGAAAAGCATGTGCGCATGCCTATAAAGTCGGGCCAACGGGGCTGGCGATCAGACGGCTTCGGCCGTCTTGTCCTCGACCTTGGCGGCTTCGGCCTCTTCGGCACGGGCCTTCTTCTCCTGGGACTTGACCTGAGCTTCAGCGACGGCGTCGGCGATGTCCTCCTTCGCGCTTTCAACCGCGGACAGAGCCTTTTCCTTGAGATCGATGCCAGCGGAGAGGAGGTCCGTGGCAAGCGGCTTGACGTCGAGCTTGCCGCGGGTCACCGCCACAGCTCCAAGAGCACCCAGGACAACACCGCCGATGAAAAAGAGGCCGTACTTCGTCGTTTCATTCATTTTTGTAATCTCCTCACGCCTTCGTGGGAAAGAAGGGCGACCGCCGGCGTGCAGGTCCGGCCGTCCTGAAAATGTGCGCGGGACGCTTCGCCTGAAGCCGCCCCGTCGACTATATTCTATACGAGAACGATTCTCATTGTCACGTTAAAAAATCAGGCGATGCGCCCGACCTGTCGTTTAAATACAACGAAAACGCCTACTGTGCAATCGTTTCCGCAAAATTCCATTATCGCCGTCTTTGGTGCATCTTGCTAGACCGGAAGCGAAAAAAAGCGCGAACCCCCTCGAAAAAGTGTTATTTTCTATGAAAATCAAATTCGAAAATGGTTAGAAAGTCTTTCGTGGTCGAGCTACGATGTTGTTATCAAGTTTGATAACAAATAACTGCATAAAATGGCAAAACTCTCTTCAAAAAAGCATGATGATTTGCTTTCCAAATGGAAAGAGAATCAGGCATTTAATGAAGCTTATGCTTCGTTGGAAGAAGAGTTCGTCATTCTTGTTGAAGCCATTCGAGCCCGTAAAGAGCAAAACCTCAATCAAAGCGAGGTGGCATTACGCATGGGATTACCGCGCAGTGCCGTTTGTCGCCTAGAGCGAGGCTTAGTATCGGGAAAGATGCCTACAATTCCGATGCTTCGTCGTTATGCGAAAGCCATCGGCAAGAAACTTGAAATTCGCTTGGTTTGATTTCGAGTGAATATGTAATAGACGGATTTGAGATGTCGTTAACCGCACTTTGCTTGGTGATTTTGGCGGCGCTTGTTCACGCCACGTGGAATTATTTCCTTAAAAAAGCCAACGCCAATCGTTCTTTCTGGTGGGTGGTGTATTGCATCACAGCCATCGTGACGGTGCCAGCGCTTTATTTCTACAACCCCCATGCCTTTGACAATATCACTTCTATTGGTTGGCTGGTTATCTGTTTGTCGGCCCCCATTCACGTTTGCTACGGCGTTGTTCTTCAACAAGGCTACAAGAAAAGCGACTACTCCATCGTTTACCCCACGGCTCGTGGGACGGGTCCCTTAATCAGTGTTCTCGCCGCCATTACTTTTCTCGGAAACACCCCCACGGTGTGGGGATGGTTGGGGATTGCAAGCATTTTGGTAGCCATTGTTTTGTTAGCGATGCCCAGTCAAGAAGGGGAGGCGAGAAACCTTCGTGTCAAAGAAGGTGTCTTTTGGGGAATGCTCACGGGGCTATTTATTGCTGGCTACACCTTTTGCGATGCGTGGGCTGTGCAACAAGCAACGGGTCTGACGCCGCTTACCTTTTATTTCCCTTCCATTCTTGTTCGCTCTTTGGTTTTTGCTCCTTTCATTGTGACGAGAAATGGTTGGCAAGACGAAGTCAAAGAACTCTTTACGACATCGCGCATTCGGAAAAGTCTGGTGGTTGTGTGCGTGGGCTCACCCTTGGCGTTTCTTTTAGTGCTTTACGCAATGACCATGGCGCCCTTGGCCTATGTGGCACCCACTCGAGAAGTGGGCATGATGATTGGGGTTGTCGTGGGCGGATTATTGTTAAAAGAGCGGTTAAGCATGAAGCGCTTGGTTGGGGTGCTTGGGATGACGTTAGGCGTCATCATGATCGGTTTGGGTGGTTAGTCGACCTAATCGCTTACGAATCCGACAGAAAACTCCTTGTTTTCATTGGTGTTTTATTGCTTATTATGGGTGGGATTGTTATCATTAAACTCTTGTTTTAAATTTTTATTCTATCAATGAGTCACGAACCACCCCCGCAACCAGGACAACGTCAGCACCGCTCCCTTTTAGAGCGTCTTTCGGTGATTTTCCACAAGCCCACTCGTGAAGATTTTATCGATACATTGCACGAAGCTAATGAGCAAAAACTCATTGACGACAATGCGTTACAGATGATGGAAGGCGTGATGAGCTTTTCTAAAATGCGTGCATGTGATTTGATGGTGCCTCGCTCTCAAATTCAATTCGTGGATTTAAGCTTACCGAAACAAGAGTGGCTTTCTCGCATGATTGAGACAGAACACTCGCGTTTCCCGGTGATTTTGGATGGCGACCGTGACAACATTGTTGGGATTTTGCACGCCAAGGTTTTGTTGCGTCTTTTGGTTGAACCCAACTTTAAGGCTCAAAACCATTTGCGTGCCGTGAAGTACATCCCCGAGAGCATGCCCTTGGATGAGCTCTTGCGTGGTTTTAAGCTCGAGCGCAATCACATGGCCATTGTGGTCGATGAGTTCGGTTGTGTATCGGGCCTCATTACGATTGAAGACGTCTTAGAGCAAATCGTGGGCGAAATCGATGACGAATTTGACGAAGTCGATGAAGATGCCGACAACATTTTGGAAGATGCCAAGCACGGCTGGTGGCGTGTGAATGCATTGACCGAAATTGAGCAATTTGACGAATACTTCGATACCCAAATTAATCAAGAAGATTGCCATTGTGAAACGATCGGCGGTTTGATTGCTGACCGTATGGAGCACATGCCGAAGAAGTCTGAGTCGGTTGAAATTGGTGACTTCCGATTTACTGTTTTACGTGCCGATGAACGTCAGGTTCGACTCTTGAAGGTGGAGCGTTTAACGCCCGCTGAGATCAAAGCCAAAAATGACGAGAAAGTAGGTCAAAAGTGATTTTAAAACCCGAACAAAAGTTTTATCTCTACCGCATTGTTTTAGCCTTTGCGAGCGGTGTGTGTTTGTCTAGCGCCTTTGCGCCAGCCAATCAGCCGCTCTACGCCATGGCCGCCTTAACGGTCATTTTCTATCTTATTGCGCATACACCGTCTCTAAAGCAAACCGCCCTTTGGGCAGTGGCCTTTGGTTTTGGCTGGTTTGTGAGTGGCATCAATTGGGTCTACTACAGTATGTACCACTACGGCTATATGCCGCTTGAATGGACGTATGTGACGACAAGCCTCTTCTCATTGGCCTTGTCGATTTTCCCCATTGCTGCCTTTGTTTTAGCCAACGCTGGCACGAAAGACCCCATCATGCGGATGGCGGCGACCATTCCGGCAGCCTTCACGATCACGGAATGGTTGCGCGGTTGGCTTTTAACGGGTTTCCCTTGGTTAAATCCGGCTTATGCGATGGTGGATTCACCGTTAGCGGGCATTGCGCCTTTGATGGGTAGCTTTGGCGTGCTTTTGGGCACGGCTTGGATTTGCGGTTTGATTGGAGCCATTTGGGCCGCTCGCGGCCAATGGGTCAATCGCTTGAGTATGGGCATTATCGGCGTCTGCGTTTTTATGTTGGGTTTGACGGGGCAGTCTGTGCCTTGGACCAACCCCACGGGTGAAGTGTCCGTGCGTTTGGTGCAACCCAATTTAGAGCCGCGTCTTTTGCAACAGTCGTTAAGCGAACGCTTTGACGAAGTCTATTACTACATGGATCAGGTAAGCGTTGAAAAAGCGCCGATCGATGTTTTGATGTTGCCCGAATCCGTTTATCCGACCTCTGTCCAACGCTTCCCTCTTCAAGAGGTTTCGCGTTTGCAAGCATGGACGCAAAACGAGAAAAAAACGGTGATCTTTAACGCCTTTTGGGAACCCACAGCAGGGGACGTGAGAAATGCCGCCGTTGCGCTCAATCCGGAAGGAACCCTTCAACACTATGAAAAGCGCCACTTGGTACCCTTTGGTGAATTTGTCCCCTTTGGTTTCCAATGGTTTGTCGATGCCATGCGCATTCCGATGAGCGATCAAGAAAAGGGGACGGATACGCAACCCTTGATGACGATTGCCGGTCACCCCGCAAGCGTTAACATCTGCTACGAAAACCTTTTTGGTGAAGAGTGGATTCGTGCGTGGGATAACGGTCAAGATCCCCAATGGTTGATTAACCTTTCGAATTTAAAGTGGTTTGGTCCGAGTAAAGCCGCAGAGCAACACTTCCAAGTCTCTCGTATGCGCGCGATGGAAATGGCTCGCCCCGTTTTGAGCGTGACCAATTCGGGTGTCACGGGTTTGATTGATGAAAAGGGCAAGGTGGTCGCTCGATTGGAAACGGACATTGAGTCCTATTTGGATGTGAAGGTTCAAACGGTGACGGGGGCCGCCACGCCTTACGTTCGTTTCGGTAATTGGGTAGCTTTAATTTGCGCATTTATGATGTTTGCCGTAGGTTTTTTATCGCCTCGAGTTTTAAACCGCTGGCAAAAAGCATAAAATTAAACATTTAGCACTGATAAATCAGTGAAAAATCGATTTTTTAACAAAGGTCTTAGTCGATGATTACGTTTCAAGAAGTGATTCTGCGCTTACAGCAGTATTGGAACCAACAAGGTTGCGCCTTATTGCAACCGATTGATATGGAAGTGGGTGCAGGTACGTCTCACACGGCGACCTTTTTACGCGCGTTAGGCCCTGAGCCTTGGCGTGCTGCCTATGTGCAACCGTCCCGTCGTCCGAAGGACGCTCGTTACGGCGAAAACCCCAACCGTTTGCACCAACACCATCAATACCAAGTGGTTTTGAAGCCTGCTCCCACGAACATCGTGGACTTGTATTTGGGCAGCCTCCGCGCTTTGGGTATTGACACGGAAGTCAATGACATCCGTTTCGTTGAAGACAACTGGGAAAACCCCACGTTGGGTGCCTGGGGCTTGGGCTGGGAAGTTTGGATGAACGGCATGGAAGTGACGCAATTTACGTACTTCCAACAAGTGGGCGGCCTTGAATGTAAGCCCATTACTGGTGAAATCACGTACGGTCTCGAACGCTTGACGATGTATTTGCAAAACTGCGACAACGTCTACGATTTGGTTTACACGAAGTGGCATGATGCCGAAGGTAAGGAACACGTCTTGACCTACGGCGACGTCTTCCACCAAAACGAAGTGGAACAAAGTCACTACAACTTTGAAGCGAGCGACCCCGTGAAGCTTTTGAGCCAATTTAATTATTTCGAGAGCGAAGCTAAACGCATGATGGATTTGAACTTAGCGCTGCCTGCTTACGAAATGGTTTTGAAAGCCGGTCACACCTTCAACCTCTTGGACGCTCGTGGCGCCATCAGTGTGACGGAACGTGCCGCTTACATCGCTCGTATCCGCAATATCAGTCGCGCAGTGGCTCAAAGCTACTATGACTCTCGTGAACGTTTGGGCTTCCCGATGCTCAAAAAGAATCAATAAGAATGGGGCATAAGAAAATGACTAGTTTGTTAGTGGAATTGCAAACCGAAGAGTTGCCGCCGAAGGCATTACACAACTTGTCGGAAGCGTTTGCGAAGAATTTGGAAAAGAGTTTGGCTAGCCAAAATTTCTTGGCTGATGGCTCTGTGACGACCGTTTACGGTTCTCCGCGCCGTTTGGCTGCCGTGATCACGAACGTGTTGGCAAAGTCACCCGACCAAGCTTTTAAGCAAAAGCTCGTGCCCGTGCGCATTGGTTTGGATGCTGAAGGTAAGGCCACGCCCGCTTTGGAAAAGAAGATGAAGGCGTTGGGCATCACGGCTGACGTGAGCGAACTTCAACGCGTCTCTGACGGCAAGAACGAACAATTGGTTTATGAAGGTGTGCGTGCCGGTATCGAGTTGGCCGCCGGTCTTCAAACCGCCATTGAAACGGCCGCCAATAATTTGCCGATCCCGAAGGTCATGCACTATCAATTAAACGATGGTGAAACGACGGTGGCTTTTGTGCGCCCCGTTAAGCACTTGATCGCTTTGTATGGCGAAGACGTGGTGCCGGTGAGCTTTGCGGGTTTGAAGGCCGATCGTTTGACGACGGGCCATCGCTTCCACACCGAAGGCTTAATTTCCATTAAGTCTGCCGACAGTTACGAAGAACAATTGCAAACCGAAGGTAAGGTGATGCCTGCCTTTGCCGCTCGTCGCGCTAAGATTGTGGAATCTGCTCAAGCCATGGCCCGTGCCATGGGTGGCGAAGCTATCATGCCCGAAGCCCTCGTTGAAGAAGTGAGCGCTTTGACGGAATGGCCGGTGGTTTATGAATCAAGCTTTGAAGAAGAATTCTTAGTGGTTCCGCAAGAATGCTTGATTTTGACGATGCAAGAAAATCAACGCTACTTCGCAGTGAAGGACGCTCAAGGTCACTTGATGAATCGCTTCCTTTTGGTTTCTCATTTGGAAGCAAAGGACGGTGGCGAAGCCATCCGCTCGGGTAACGCCCGCGTGGTGCGTGCCCGTTTGGCTGATGCTAAGTTCTTCTACGACCAAGACAAGAAGACGACGTTGGAGAGCCACATTCCGGAATTAAAGAACGTGGTTTATCACAATAAGTTGGGTACGCAAGCCGAACGTGTTGAACGCGTGAAGATGATTGCTGCTCGCGTGGCTCAATTGATCGGTGCCGATGAAGCTCAAGCTGTTCGTGCTGCTCAATTGGCTAAGGTTGACCTCTTAACCTTGATGGTGGGTGAATTCCCCGAATTGCAAGGCATCATGGGCGAATACTACGCCAATAACGATGGTGAAGCGGCGGATGTCGCTAAGGCCATTCGTGAACACTATCAACCGCGTTTCGCAGGCGACGAATTGCCCTCGACGAACGTGAGCTTGGCAGTGGCTTTGGCTGACAAGCTCGAAACGCTCTCCGGTCTTTTCGGTATTGGTCAAATGCCCACGGGTGATAAGGACCCGTTTGCTTTGCGCCGTCACGCTTTGGGCGTTTTGCGCATGTTGATCGAAAAGGAATTGAATGTTTCTTTGACGCAATTGGTCGATATTGGCTACGAAGCCATGCAAACGGTGGCTGGCGTCAAGGATGCTCGTGCTGAATTGTTGGCTTTCTTTGAAGATCGCTTGCGTGTGATCTTTAAGGATAAGGGCTTTAGCGCTCAAGAAGTGGACGCTGTGTTGGCGGCTAATCCGGCAACGCCCTTGGAAGTGCCCGCTCGCTTGGAGGCCGTGCGTGCTTTCTCTCAAATGGAAGAAGCCCAAGCTTTGGCTGCTGCCAATAAGCGTATCGGTAACATCCTTAAAAAGAGCACGGAAGCCATTAAAGAAGTTGACGCAGCTCTCTTTGAAGAAGAGGCTGAAAAGACCTTGTTTGACGCTTTGGTCGCTGTTGAACCGCAAGTTCAAAGCTTGTACGGTCAAGGCGCTTATACCGACGTGTTAAAGCTCTTGGCTCCGATGAAGGCCCCGGTCGACAAGTTCTTTGAAGACGTGATGGTGAACGTTGAAAACGAAGCAATTCGTCAAAATCGCTTAGCCCTTTTGGCTCGTTTACACCGTACAATGAACTTGGTGGCTGAACTCTCTCGTTTGGCTAACTGATAAGGTTTCTTAATCGGTGAGAAAGGCTCTCGGTTTTCAGACCTGAGAGCCTTTTTAATGTTGTTGGACTGTGGCTATGAACACGATTCGCGGTTGGCTTTTTTATATTGTTTTATCCATCACGTTAGTGCCGCTGGCATTGTTGGTCATTCTTTTGTACCCGGCCCCTTTGACTTGGCGTTACGCCGTGGGGCGCTCTTGGGCACGATTGATATTGGAGTGCGGACGCGTCATTTGCGGAATGCGCTATGAAGTCAAAGGGATGGAGAATTTCCCAGCTGCCGATGAACCCGTTCTCGTTTTAAGTAAACACCAATCGGCTTGGGAAATCTTCTGGCTGATGAGCTATGTGCCACATCAAGTCAGTTTCGTCTATAAAAAAGAACTTCACTACGTGCCTGTTTTTGGTCAAGCTTTAGCCACCATGAAAATGATGGCCATTGACCGTAAAAAGGGGGCTAATGCGTATACGCAACTTGTGCGCCAAGGGCGGCGTTTTTTGAAAAACGGTTGGTGGATTTTGATGTTTCCGGAAGGCACGCGTACGGCACCGGGCGCCAAGACCAACTACAAAACGGGTGGCGCTCGCTTTGCAGCGTTAACGGGCGCGAAGATTGTTCCGGTGGCATTGAATTCCGGGGAATGTTGGCCCAGAAACAGCATTGCCAAAAAGCCCGGTTTAATTACCGTGTCGGTGGGGCCAGCTATCCTCTCTGAAGGTCGCACTCACGAAGAAATTCAAAACGATTTGGTCACTTGGATCGAGTCGGAAATGAAAAATATTTCTCCTACCCTTTATGGTCAAACAGACAGTTAAAGACATTTTGTCCTCCATGCGACAACTCGCATTTGATTTTTTTGAGGACGAACCCAAACCTAAACCTCAAAAAACTGAGGAAAAAGATAAGACACCTTCCCATGAGACTTCTCATGGGGAGGGTTTTACTTTAACGCCTGCGTTTTCGTATCGTCTGGAGCGCAGTAGGCGAAAAACCGTGGGTTTTATCGTGGATGAAAGCGGTTTGACCATTCGTGCGCCTCGCTGGGTGTCGGTTGCTGAAATCGAAAAAATGATCCAAGAAAAAGAAGGTTGGATTCAGAAAAAACTCACGCAGTTTTCTCAATGGAGTCAAAAAACGGGGAGCGACAAAATCCGTTTTGTGGATGGTGCGGTTTTGCCTTATTTGGGAACCAACCTTCAAATCAAGTTAGGTTCTGAGTCAACATCGCCCTTAGAGGCAACGGCCGAGGGTTTCACCCTTCATGTGAATTTGCCTCACGATGCCGATGAAAAGCGAGTGCGTGATTGGGTAGAAGTGTGGTTTAAAAAAGCTGCGCTTACTTACATGGATGAACGCATTAAGGCTTTGGCTACTCGAGTCGGAGTGAGCTATCGCCGTTGGGGACTTTCAAGCGCAAGAGGGCGTTGGGGATCGTGCTCAAGCGATCGTCGCATTCGCTTAAACTGGCGATTAATTCACCTAAAGCCCGCTGTTATTGACTACGTCATTGCCCATGAATTAGCGCACTTATCAGAGATGAATCACAGTGCTCGTTTTTGGGAAAGAGTGGGGCAAATTGAGCCTCATTACGAGAGTGCGAAAAGAGAACTCAAGAGTGTTTATATCCCCACGCTTCCTTTTGAGAACTAAAGCACGCTTGCCATGTAGTAAGGTAAATACCAAATGTTATTTTGGTGTTTGATTTCCCCGTGATGCAAGACGATAGGATCCCCGATTCGCTTCCCATATTTTTCTTTGAGTGTTTGCAAAGATTTAATACTGGCCGAACTTGAGGATTTCACCTCAATGGGAACGACTTTTTTATCTTTACGAATTAAGAAGTCAATTTCAAGTTTCGTTTTTCGAGTTTCTGGGTCGCGCTCGGCATAGAAATAAGCGTTATGACCGTTTGCTTTTAAGCATTGCGCAACCATATTCTCAATAAGCATTCCTTCATTGATTTGAAGCTTATCAAGTAAAACTGCCTTGTACAGATCATTTTCAAGGTAAGGGCGATCACGGAAGGCTAAAGAAATCAACAGCCCAGTGTCCATGAGATAGCATTTGAAGGAAGGATCTGAAATGCTGAGATTAAAGGCAGCGCTGGGATCATCAACTTTATTGGCGATGTTGATAATCATGGCTTCATCCAACCATTTGATCGGTCCTTTGTAATTTCGAATGCGAGCGTTCGGTTCTATGTGAGAAAGGACGTAGCGCTTGTCATGCTTAGATAATTCGGACGGAATTCTGTCGAAAAAATTACTGACATAGTTGGAATTTTCTTCATTTTGTTCTTCCATGTCATTTTTGTACAGATTGATAATCTGTTGTTTAGCAAAGTCGACTTTGCCAAAGTCTTTGTCCTTAACAAAGGCTTTTACAGCTTGTGGCATCCCACCGACAAGCATGTACTCTCGAAACGACTTCATTAACCCTTGATGTAAGGCTCCCATGGTCTTTCTGGATTCAAAATGTTGTCGGATGAGGGGCATGGTGATTTGGCTGCCTTGTGCCCAAAGAAATTCCTCGTAATCCATGGGAAGCACTTCTAGGGTGTACTCCTCCGAAGGGATGAGAATATCCTTACTCTTTTTTGTAATGCCAGCTAAAGAACCCGTTTCCAGATAGTCATAGCGCCCATCTTCTAAGAGTGTTTTAATGGCTTGACGTGCTGCCGGGAAGAGTTGAATTTCATCAAGAATAATTAACGATTGGCGTTTGTAGAGTTTCGTGTTGTAGATGAATTCCAACGTTGCAAAGAGCGTATCAAGGTCTCTGAGACTATTGACAAAGAGTTCCTTGATGGTTGGATCGACTTGGTCAAATCGAATCAAAATGTAGGAACGATAGGCTTCCTTGCCGAGTTTCTCTGCTAACGTGGTTTTACCAACGCGTCGGGCACCTTTTAAAAAGAGAGAATATTGGGGAGCATATTCTTCTTTCCATCGAAGCATTTCTTTATAAATTTTCCGTTCAAACATTTTCGTATTCCATAGGTTTTTCACAATTGCGCTATGTATTTTTAGCATGTTTTTCCCGAATGCGCCACTAATTATCATCCTATTTTTCACAAATGCGCAGGTATTTTTACTGTCGATTTTCACAATTGCGCCAACTTTTTTAAGGGTGTTTTTCACAATTGCGCCAGTTTTTGAAGAAATTCGCATTTTCGTTTTCCGAGTAAGACACTAGGAAAAGCCCGAAAGTCTCTATCTTTGTTTATTGCTTCGGGCGATAATTTCAGAATCAAATAACATCGAAAGACTTATTCATTCATGGCTAAAAAAATTGACATGCTGACGGGCTCCATTTGGGACAAAATGGTGCTTTTTGCCTTGCCCTTGGCCCTTACTGGCATGTTGCAACAACTCTTTAACGCCGCTGACGTTGCGGTGTTGGGTCGTTGTGTCTCAAACGAAGCCATGGCTGCTGTGGGCAGCAACGTTCCCGTTATTGGTCTCATCATTAGTTTGTGTATGGGTTTGGCGTTAGGGGCTAACGTTGTTGTTGCACGTGCGTTGGGAATGAAGGACTATGAGCGAGTACACAATGCCGTTCATACTGCTCTCTTAACAGCTGTGATTTTTGGCACAGTGATGAGCCTTTTGGGAGAACTATTCACAGATGCTATTTTGTTTTTCTTAGCGGTCCCTGACTCCGTTATCGGTCATGCAGAGAATTACCTGCGCGTCTTTCTTTTAGGGATGCCCTTTATTGCGCTTTATAACTTCTTAGCGGCAATTTTCAGAAGCCAAGGCGATACGCAAACGCCCCTTTGGGCCTTGGTGGCCGCCACTATTTTCAATATTGCCGGTAACTTCTTTGCCGTGATGGTGTTAGACATGGAAGCCGGTGGCGTGGCCGCGGCTACGGTGGGTGCCAACGTATTGGCGGCTGGGATTCTTTTTGTACGTCTGGCTTATATCGATGGCCCGCTTCGTCTTAATGTTCGTCATCTTTTGGCCGTTGACACTTGTGAGCTTCGTTCGATCGTTCGCATCGGTTGGCCGGCCGGTTTGCAAGGGGCTGTGTTCTCGATTTCGAATTTAATCATTCAAGCGGCCATTAATAGTTTGGGCCCGGAAGTCATGGCCGGTTCTGTTGCCGCTTTTACGGTTGAAATTAACGTTTATTGCTTCATTAATGCGTTTGCTTTGGCGGCCACCACTTTCGTCAGTCAAAACTACGGCGCTGGCAATTTAGAACGCTGCCGTCGCGTGATGTGGGTTTCGTTGGGATTGAATTTTGTCGCAACGATTTCAATGACGATTCTGATTTTCCTCTTCTGTCGTCCGTTGTTGGGTTTGTTTACCGATAGTGAAGCCGTTATCGAGTTGGCAATCATTCGTATGATTTGGGTGCTAAGTCCGCAATTTATCCAAGTCATTATGGACACGGTATCCGGCGCCATGCGTGCTTATGGTTACTCGTTGCCTCCGGCCTTAATGACGCTTGCATCAATCTGCACGGTTCGTATCGTGTGGGTGTGGACCGTTTTTGAAATGTACCCGAATTACGAAGTATTGATGGCCGTCTATCCGGTCAGTTGGATTGTGGCAGCGATTGGGTTGAGTTGGCTCTACTGGTATCATCAAACGAGAATTTTGCCAAAGAAGGCGATTTTAGCGGACTAAAGATAAAGAGCCTCTTACAATTAAGCAAAGAGGCTCTTATAAAACTTATAGAATGTTAGTTAGGAAATATCCAACTGTAGCGAAGATGGAAGGGGGCGGTCGTTGTAGACCTTTGATTCTCGTTTAAACGAGCGTCACAAC